>NZ_JCATIE010000011.1:0-145302 GCF_059693785.1 Sphingopyxis sp. CR5
AGTAGCGGCCCGATCACTTCCCATTCTTCGTCTGTAACGCCAATCCGCTCGCCCAAGGCAGCCTCCAAAAGCCAGCCTTGAATCAAGGTCCGAGTCCACAGTCAAGCTTTGTCCACGAAGCCTAGGTTCGAGCCCTAGTGCGTCCACCACTTTTCTACTTCATTTTCATTTGCTTCGACGGCATTTTCTGGCCTCGTTTCGCTGCGACTGAGCGGCAAGAACCGAATAGACACCAAACGGGTGCGGATCAGCTCGCTGCGCCCTGCGCCGCCTGCTGCATCTCCGCCTCCATCAGGGCGACGTGCTCGTCGATCCACTCGGGCGTGATCCCGAACCGTATCCGCTGCGGGGACACGATGGCCTCCGCGTCCCGGTCGATGCCCTGGAACAGTTCGATCAGCCCCTCGCACTGCCCTCCGCAGGAAAAACCTGCTGCAGCATCGACAGCATGGCGGTGCGACCGCGTTCGGATATCCGCACAATAACGCGGCGACCGTCAAGCGGATCGGCGAAGCGCTCGATCAGCCGCGCCTCCTCGAGCCGGTCGATGCGGCGGATCGCCGCGGCCGCCGACTCCCCGGAACTCAGGATGAGCTGCTTGACGTACAGGACGCCGCCTTCCTCGTAGGAAATGAACAGCTCGAGGATCATGTCCCACGCCGAATCGCGCAGCAGCCCTTTCGGCAGCATCCCGGCCATTCGGTTGCGGGCCTGAAGCAGGTGGCGTGCGCCTTCGACCAGCCCGCGTTCCGCCACGCTCTCCTCGCGCTGCGCCGCACGCGACAGCGCGTCGAGCGTTCTGCGCATGCTCCGGACGGGTGGATCGTCGGTCTTGGCTTCGTCCTCGCGGTACATCGTCTGCCCCTTCTTCACACAGGCACGTCGGTAGACCGCGACGCCCCCACGCCCGCGACCGCCTCGTGTGCCTTCCGGTCCCCCTGCTGCGGCATGGCGCCGCGATGCCTCAGTCTTTCGGCCAGTTCGTGAACCCGGCTGCCGTGCGAGCCCTTGACGAGCAGCACATCGCCGTCGCGCAGATCGGCGAGCAGCAAGGTCTCGATGTCCTCGGGCGCTCGCGCGCGTAGCCCGCGCTGATTGGCGGCAAGCGCGCTCCAGAAATCATCATAAAGGTCGCCGACCGCGTGGACGCGCGCGATTCCGGCCGCCGTAACGAGCGGTGCGAGCGCGGCATGATAGGCGGCGGCATCGGGACCGAGCTCGCGCATTTCGCCGAGTAGCGCGACCTTGCGGCCCGCCGCGTCCATGTCACGCAGCAGCGCAAATGCCGTCGCCATCGAGCCGGGATTGGCATTGTAGCTGTCGTCAAGCAGCGTGACGCGTCGGCCGCCAAGAGTCAGGCGGTGGACATCGCCCCGGCCCGCGACGGGCACGAAGCTGGCCAGCGAGGCGATCGCCGCGTCGATATCTTGGCCCGCAGCCGCCACCGCGGCGAGCACCGCAAGGCTGTTGAGCGCCATATGTTCGCCCGCAGCACCCAGCCGGAAGCGCCGTTCCGACCCGAAAATCGACGCGTGAACCTCGCCGCTTGCCGGGTCGTAGGCGAGGAGGCGAAAATGACAGTCGGGCGATCGGCCGTAATGGACGATACGAAGTCCACGGATCGTCGCGGCCATATGCACCTGTTCCCATTGGGCCATGTCGCGATTGAGGACGGCGGTGCCGCCCGGCATCATGCCCCCGAATATTGCACTTTTCCGCGCCGCCACAGTGTCCAGGTCGCGATGATACTCAAGATGCGCGGGCAGGATGTTCGTGAAGATCGCGACATCGGGCCGCGCCAGCCGTGCGTTGCGCGCCATCCGGCCGATCGCGAGCTCGAGCACGACGTGCGGCACATCCCAGCGGATCGAGGCAAGATTCCAGGCGATGCCGTGCGGCAGATTCGCATTATGCCGTGTCTGGCCAACCTCGCCATAGGGCGCGAGCGCATGCGCGAGCATCGCGACCGCGGTCGTCTTGCCCGCGCTGCCCGTGACCGCGAGGACCTGTGCCGAGAGCTTCTGGCGCGCATAGCGGCCGAGGTCCAGGATCGCGCCGCCGACGTCGCCGACCCGCAGCAGCGGCGTACCGTCCGGTACCGCCTCTGCCCCGCCGGCCGCGATCAGCGCCGCCGGCGCTTCTGGCAATCGTGCGATCCGGCGCACGTCGACCCCGACCTCGCCCTCGCGAAGCCGCACGGCGATCATGTCGCCCTTGCGCATCGTCACCGGCGCGATGCACAGGCCGGCTGCCGTCCATCCGCTGGACGGGGGCCGAACCCATTCGCCTCCGGTCGCGCGGACGAGATGATCGGCTGTCCAGCCGATGTCCTCGCGCACGGGGATGGGTTTCTCGTGCGCGAAACCACCCCCGGCTTCGCAGGCCATGAGATAGCGGCGGTACGCCACGAGACCCGACAGATAATGTTCGACGTCGTCGATCCGGACGCGAAAGCCGTGGTGCCGGATGAAGAAGCTGCCGGCGATCCGGTCGGGGCGAGCATAGAACATCGCAAGCTCGGGCCAGAAATGACCGTTGACCAGATAGTTGGCGCGCAGGTGGAGCGCCTCGTAGAAGCGCGCGATGTCGAAGCCGTCGAGAAGGTACGCGAGCGCGGGGTCACCGCGCAGGCGCGCGATCATTCGCTCGGTCGCCATCATCAGTTCGAGCAGCGTCGGAAAGGTGGTGATGCGTTCGGCAACGAATTCGAGATAGTCACGGACATTGTCGAGACCGAAGCGGAAATAGACCTCCGACGGGTCGTGGATCGTCAGTTCGTTGACACAGTAGCTGAGCCAATGGTCATGCGCGATCCAGTGTCGCTCCCGCACGAAGTGCAAAAAGGCGCGCTCGACGGCTTCGAGCCAGCGGATATTGCCCGTGATCCCGAACAGGCGCACGAGGGCGAAGGCGGCCTCGCCGTCATAGTAGATGGTCCGGAACGGCTGCTTCACCGCAAGCGAGGGATAGTGGAGGACGTGCACGAAGCGGCCGCTCACATCGTTCTGCATATAAACAATCGTGCGCGCGAGCCGCTCGCACAGGGCATCGTGGCGCGTATCGCCGGTCAGGTCGCGATATTTCACCAGCGCCAGTATCGCCACCGCGTTTCCGCCGAGTTTCACCTCCTCGCCCGCATCGACGAGGCAGGCCGCCGCGTCGCCGCCCGGGAGGGGGCGATCGGCGATCAGTTCGCCGGTCAGATAGGCGAGCGAGCGCTCGATCGCTGCACCGAGATCGCAGTCGCGAGTAACCTCCCACGCCTCGATCATCGCGTAGAGCGTACTCGCGTGGCGAAGGCTGTTATAGGCGGCGATGGGGCGATCGAAACAGGGGTGCCAGCCATAGGCGAACCGCCCGTCTTCGCCTACCTGCGAGGCAAGGTAGGCGCTCCCTCGCCCGATCAGGCCGGTGACCGCTTCGGCGTCGAGCGGCGGCAAGCTGCGCCGGCCGCTCGACGCGCCCTTGCCATCGATCGCATGGATGCCCTCGTCGCCGGAAAAGGCACCGCGGGTGGTGAACAGCCATAGCGGGCGTTCGTCGCCGAATGAAATATCCCGCAGCCCGTGGCGCCGCTCGGCATAGCGCCGAAAATTGCGCTCGTTGATCGTCGCTGCCGGCTCGCGCGGACCGCCGTAGAGCATCGCATTGGCGTTGATCTCGGTTTCGAGGAATGCCTGCTCGAAGCCCGCATCGAGAGAAATTCCGAGCCGGAAATAATTGCGCTTCACGTCGCCGAGCCGGGCGCGCAGAGCGCCCCAGCTGGTGCGTTCGACCGCATCGACCCATTCCGCCCGCAGCCAGCGCGCTTCGCCGCCCGTCGCCTCCAGCAATGCCGTCGCGCGCGTCCACGCGTCGTCCGCATCGCAGCCCACGATGGTGCGAACCTCCGCTCGATGCGAGCCATCGGTCCACGAGAGGAAGAGGATCACCCGTTTCGCTCCACCCGTCACCACCGGCGCGATACCGCCAAGGGCGGCACGCAGCTCGGCGAGCCGGGAGGCGGATACCAAGCTCACCGCTCGCGCAGCGCCTCCCCGGCGCGGTTGAGCGGCTTCATCAGATATTGCAGGACGGTTTTCGTCCCCGTGTGGATATCGACCGTCGCGATCATCCCCGGGACAATGGGGAAGCGTTTGCCCTGCTTGTTGCGCAGCGCGTCGGCCTGTGTGCGCACGAATACGCGATAATAGAATATCTCGGGCTGCACTTCGTCGCGAATGGTGTCGGGCGAGATCGTCGTAACGACCCCGTCGAGCCCGCCGTAGATCGAATAGTCATAGGCGGTGATCTTGACGGTGGCCCGCTGCCCGGGGTGTATGAACGCAATGTCGCGCGGCGACATGCGCGCCTCGATCATCAGCCGGTCGTCGAGCGGCACGATCTCCATCAGCTTGCCATTCGGCGGAATCACCCCGCCCCTGGTCGACACCTCGATGCTTTTCACGATGCCGCGCACCGGCGAGCGAAGCGTCAGCCTTTCGAGCGTGTCGGATCGTCCGCGAACCACGGGCGCGAGCGCCTTGACCTCCTCGTCTGCCTTGGCCAGTTCCTGCCGCGCCTCGACCACATATTGCGAGCGCAGATCGGCCTTTTTGAGTTGCAGTTCGGCGAGCTGACGCTTGAGCCGCAGGACCTCGACATTGCTGGCTGCGCCGACTTCGATCAGCGACTCTCCAATCGCAAGTTCCTTGCGGATGAGCGCAATCGACTGGTCGATAAGGCCGAGCGACGACGAAAGGCTCGATCGCCGCGCATCGTACAGGCGCCGCTCTTCGGCCTTGAGGTCGCCGTAATCGGCAAGGGCATCGGGAAATTCGAGCGCCGTCTGGTTGACCTCGGCGCGCAGCCGAGCCGATGCCGCGAGCGCAGCGCGATATTTGGCCGCACTTTCCTCCACGGTCGACCCGGCCTGCGTCGGGTCGAGCTGAGCGAGGATCTGCCCCGGCTTCACGATCTGGTCCTGGCGCACCAGCAGGCGCGACAGGATGCCGCCTTCGAGCGACTGGATGATCTGCTCGCGGGATGTCGGTACGACGCGACCGCCTCCGGTCGCCACCTCGTCCAGTTCGGCGGACCAGGCCCAGAGCAAGCCGGCAGCGAAGAGCGCGGCAAGCAGCCAGACGAGCCTTGCGGCCGTACCCAGCTGCCCATCGCCGTCGGCGGCGAGCCAGGGCTCGGGGACCGCGCCGATCTTCATGCCGGCCCGCCCTTCGCCCGCATCCGTTGCAGCGCCGCCGTCTTCCTGTCGTCGAGCACGACCTGCCCCTCGTGAATCACGATGATACGGTCCACCAGTTCCAGCACGCGCATGCGGTGCGTTGCCACCAACAGGGTCCGCTCGCGGCTCCATTCACCAAAGCGCTCGATGAAAAGCCGCTCGGCCGCCTCGTCCATCGATGCCGTCGGTTCGTCGAGAAGGAGCACCTGCGGCTCGCGAAGCAGCAACCGCGCGAGAAGAAGCGCCTGCACCTGTCCGCCCGACAGGCCGACACCGCCCTCGAGGATCATCTGCTCGAGCCCCGCCCGTGAGCGACGGATGAAACCATCGGCCCCGACCATTGCCAGCATCGCCATAATGTCATCGTCGCTCGCTTGCGGCCGTCCGAGTCGCAAATTATCGCGGATGGTGCCGTGAAAAAGCCGGCTGCCCTGCCCGAGCAGACCCACGTCGCGGCGGACATCGGCAGGATCGAGCTGGTGAAGCGCGAAGCCGTCGAGCAGCACCTCGCCGGAGATCGGCTGGAGGAGGCCCGAACAGGCCTGGAGGAGCGTCGACTTTCCGGCACCATTGCGGCCGAGGATGGCGATCTTCTCGCCCGGCTCGATGCCAAGGTTGGCGACCGAGAGCGCCGGCGGCGACTTGGGGTCCGAGTAGCGAAAAACGGCCGAACGAAACTGGTAAGTCCCGGCGACGGCGGAAATCTGGATCCGGTGCTCGTCGTCGGGGTCGTCGACGGGAAGTGCCATGATCTGATCGAGGCTGCCGATGCCCACCTTCGCCTGCTGGAGCCGGTTAAGCAGCTGAGCGACATGCGATACCGGGGCGATCATGCGCGAACCGAGGATCGACGCCGCGACGAGGACACCGGTTGTGATTTCGCCTTCCATCACGAGCGGGGCGCCGACGAAAATCGTCGAGGCGTAGACGGCATTCTGGACATTGTGCGTCCACACAGTGAGACTGTTGGTCAGACCGCGAAGCTTGAGCTGCGCTTCGGCCGCGGCAGAATTGAAATGATTCCATTGCTGCTGGAAGCGCGATTCCGCCTGGAGGGTCTTGATGTCCTCGAGCCCCTGCACCGCCTCGACGAGCATCGCGTTGCGCAGCGACGCCTCGCGCATCGCCTCGTTCGCATAGGCGCGCAGACGGCGCTGCGCGAGCAGGCCAGGCAGCACGAGCAGCACGAGGGCGCCGAGCGGCACGATGGCAAGGGGGCCGGCGATAAACCAGAAGATCAGAAGGAAAAGCAGGAAAAAAGGTATGTCTGCGATCGCCGCCACGGTGGTGGAGGTAAGTAGTTCGCGGACCTGCTCAAGGTCGCGCAGCTGGGCGATGAAGGCCCCCGTCGACGAGGGCCGGTCGCGGTTGCGTACGCGCAGCGCGTGCCCGAACACCTGATCGGACATGCGCAGGTCGGCGCGCTTGCCGAGCAGGTCGATAATCCGCATGCGCAGCCGGCGAAACAGGAAGTCGAAACCGATGGCGAGCAGCACGCCGACGAACAGGATGTAAAGAGTCGGAAAGGATTGGGCGGGAATGACGCGGTCGTAGACCTGCATCGAGAAGAGCACTCCGGCGAGCGCAAGGCTGTTCGCCACGAGCGACGCGATGAGAATGTGCGAATAGGCGCGCGCATCGCGCAGGATCAGGCGGCGCAGCCAATGCTCTTCGAAGGGCCGGATATAGGTATCGACCCGCGCATCGCGAAGCGCGCGGACCGGTCGTGCCGCGACGAAACGCACCGCAGCCTGGCACAGCGCCTCGACAGGCATTTCATTGGTCAGCGCCTCGCGCCCGTCGATCGCGAGGATCGCGCGGCCCGCGGCATCGATCGCCCCAACCACCGCGAGACGCCCGTCGGCGAACTCGGCGATCATCGGCAGGCGGCCCGGCGCGAGACTTGCAGGATCGACGGGCTCGAACCGCAAGCGGAGGCCCGCACCGCGCGCGAGAGCAGCAAGGCGTCGGTCGGGGTCGTCGCCCTCTTGCCAGAGACTGGCCAGCCGCGACGCCTCCGCGGGCCCGGGAAGCCGGTAATGATGCGCCACGAGCCGCAGCGCCTCGGCCCAGGCATCGGTACGAAATTCAGCCGCGGGTGCGTTTGCGGCCGTCACAGCGTGATCCCCCGCACCGTCGTTCCGGTCAATCCAAAGAGCGCGCGGCCCGAGCCGGCATGAAAGATACAGGAGGTCTCGAGCCGACGGAGATCGAAGCGTGTGTTGACCAGATCGAAACGCGCCTGATGCAATTCCTGTTCGGCGTTGAGGAGGTCGACGAGGGTGCGGGTCCCCATGTCGAGATATTGCAACCGGTAAAGGCGCCCTGTCTCGTCCATGCTGTCGCGCCGTGCGGCGAGCGTGTCGACGACGACGCGAAGGCTCTCGACCTGCCGCCGCGCTTCCGCGATCTGCCGCAGCACGTCGTTGCGTACGCGCGCAACGGCGGCATCGGCGGCACCCAGGGCATAGGCAGCGCCGCGCACCCGCGCCCGCCGCGCTCCGCCGCTGTAAAGCGGCGTCGAGACGTTGAGACCGATGCTATATTGCGCTCGCCGCGAAGTCGGATCGAACAGATCGGTACCGCCGTTGGCGCCGACCGAAACGGTCGGCAATCCGTCGGCGCGGCTCCGCTCAAGCGATGCGAAAGCCTCGTCGCGCTCGGCACGGGCCTGCAGAATGGCCGGGACGAGCGACCAGTCGGGTGCCCCACGTTCGCACGCACCCCGCAACAGTTTCGGCGGGTCGGCCGTCAGCATCGGCGCTGTCTCGCGGCCGAGCAGATAGGCAAGATTGCTTTCCCATCGCCGCTGCTCGGCCTCGATTTCCTGCCGCGACACGTCTGCGGCCTGGACCCGGGCCTGCGCCTGCAACGCATCGGATTTGGTGCTTGCGCCGAGTCGATAGCGATGATGGACAAGTTCGTTGATGTCCTCAATGCTCGCGAGCTGGTCGCGCGCGACCTCGAGCAATGCGCGGTCGCGCTGAATTTCGATGACCGCATAGCTCGTGTCGCGAATCAGGCTGTCGACGGCGAGCAGAAGGTCGGCGCGCCCGCTACGGGTGCCGGCTTCAGCAATCTCCACCGATGCTTTCGTCTTGCCGAAGTCGAAAAGCATCTGGGAGGCGGACAGGTTAGCCCGCGGTCGCCAGCCGCTGTCGACGAGATTGTCATAGCCCGAGCCCAGACTGGCGCTGAGCTGTGGCCGATACCCTGCCTCGGCGACCTCAATCTCTTCCCGGGCCTGATTGACCCGAGCGACCGCTTCCGTGACCGACGGATGCCAACGCACGGCTTCGCGGACGGCCTCGGACCAGCTTATGGAGTCGGCCGGAGCGGGTGATGCTCCCATCAGGATCGCGGCGCAGACGCCCAAAGCTCCGATGCCGGCCGGCTGTCGTATCGATCGTTGCGTGCGCGACGTGCCTTGCGGCATGCATCCTCCGCCGTTGTATTGACCTCCCAAGGATCGCCCGACTTTCGCGGTCGAAGCGATTCCATGCCCGCGAGTATAATCAACGACGAAATTCTTAAATTAACGTATGTTGGTTGCCAGATAAATCGTCATCGGGATTGATAGATAGATAGCTAAGTGGATCACTAACATTCTGGTCGATCTCCACTATTTCCGTTTGATTTGTATCTGTTTGGACCAATTCTGAAAATTGATCCGACTTGGATGAATATTCATTTTCGAGATAGTTTTCCAGGACGGAAACGAGATCGCCCTGCCCCTCGAACAGGTCATAGGCCAGCGCATCGGGCATTGTGGCTACGTCACCGCTCATCGCCGCCATGTCGTCGAAGCCGGCGAGCATGACCAGGCCGTCGGGCGCCCCCGTGGTGGCCATCGTCGGCAACGCGCCGCCCGGATCGATCGTGTCGAGCGAGATTGTCAATTCGGCGGTGGCCGTTTCACCGTTCGGATGCTGCACCTGATAGGTGAAGCTGTCGGTCAGGTCGCTTGCCGAATAGGCAAGCGCCGGATCGGGCTCGTAGTGATAGTTGCCGGCTTCGTCGACGGTAAGCGTTCCATGGCTCCCGGTCAGCGTGACCGGCGTATCGCCGACCTCGGCGAACCCGCTGCCGCTATCGACGAGAATGGCATTGAACAAGGTTCCCGTCGTGTCGTTGGCAAGCAGATTGCCGTCGGCCGCCGTCACCGCATCGACCTGGAACTCGGTGAGGTCGGTCACCGCTTCCGAGAGCACGACGTCGGAGTCGAACCCGGTGCCGAGCCCCGCGGCCTCCACCTCGATCGTGTAATTCCCCGGCGGCAGGTCGTCGAAGGTAACGCTCGCGCTCACCAGACCGAGCACGTCGAGCGCCGCGGTCACATTACGCGTATCGACGGTCGCCCCGCTGTCGGTATCGGTCAGCGTCACCGTGTAGGTGGGGAACAAGGTGATCACGCTGCTGACCGCGATATTCACCGTCGCGTCGGATTCGGTATCCGCCGCCACCGTGAAGCCGGCGCTGTCGCTGTCGGTCCCGATAATACCGTTGCTGAGCGAGAAAAGCGGGGTCTCGACGGTATCTACCGTATTTTCGAACAGGACCGCCGCGCTGGCGCTATCGTCGGCTGCCACGAGGCCCGTGGATGCGTCGTCGCCAGGCGTTCCCCAGCTCAGCTGTGTATCCGGGCTTCCGATCTCGATGACCAGCACCGCGCTTTCCTGCGCTCCGTCGGGCCGTTCGATCGTGTAGGTGAAAGAGTCCGCCGCGCCGATATTCGCAGCGTCCTCGCTCGGGGTATATACGTAGCTGCCGTCGAGATCGATCACGAGCGTGCCGTGATCGCCTGAGACGATTGTACCGTCGGCGGTGACGTCGGTCGTAGTGCCGTCGAAGGTCACACTCGCGATCACCGTGCCCGCCGGCGCCAGATCGGTTTCACTCGCAGCGTTGGTATCGGTGATCACATTGCCTTCGGCGGTGACCGCGACGATGTCCGCGATGTCCGTGAAATCATTGTCGGTGCCCGTCACATCGAGCGTGCCGAGCACACCGACGCCGGCAAGCCCGTCGAAGGTCACGAACGCCCGATAGTCCCCGGCACCCAGGCTTTCGGCGGCGGTCAAATCCCCGCCGAGAAGATTGAGTTCGAGAAGCGTCGCTGCGCCCTCGCCACCAACGCCGACCCAATTGCCGTCGACCAGTTGCTGGACGACGACCGTATAGTCCGCGGCGACCCCGATATCGAGCACGCCACCGTATTCGAACAGTGCATCGAGCGAATGACCGTCGTCGACGGTAAATGTCAGCGCGTCGATGCCGAGCAGTTGCAGTCCGGCGACATCGAGCGAAAGATCGACGTCGGCGAGCCCGACCAGCGCCAGGTAATTTGCTGTCCCGAGATCGACATCGCTCGTCACGGGCACGAGGTCGAGGGCCGCGCTGGCAAGATTGTCGAAGGCATCGAACTGGTCGGGCGCGGTGACTGCCGCCGGATCCGACTCGTTGCCCGCGGCATCCGTTTGCGTGACCGTGAGATCTTCGCCATTCGTCTGCGCCGGGATCGTGACGCTGTAGCTGCCGTCAGGATCGACCGAGCCGGTTCCGAGCACGGTCGTGCCATCGACATCATAGACGGTGACGGTCGCACCCGGTTCGCCCATGCCGGTCACCAGCGTCCCCGTGCTATCGTCGACATCCGCCGTCGGCGCGTCGGGCGCGGTTAGATCGGGCGCTTCGGCGGTTGCCGGAAGCGACTCGTTTCCAGCGGTGTCGGTCTGCGTCACCGTAAGGTCTTCGCCGTTGGTCTGGGCCGGAATCGTGACGCCGTAGCTGCCATCCGGTTGAACCGTGCCGGTACCAAGAACGGTTGTTCCATCGACATCATAGACTGTGACGGTCGCACCGGGTTCACCATTGCCGATAACCTGGGTTCCGGTCGCGTCGTCGACGTCGGCAGTCGGTGCATCGGGTGCCGTGAGATCGGGGGCAAGCGTCGACGTCGGCAGCGACTCGTTGCCCGCCGCGTCGGTTAGGGTAACGCTTAGTTCCTCACCATTGACCTGCGCGGGAATGGTCACGCTGTAGGTCCCGTCCGGCTGAACCGTACCGGTACCAAGGACGGTGACGCCATCGGTGTCGTAGACCGTCACCGAGGCATCCGGTTCGCCCGCGCCCGTCACAATCGTGCCGGTGGCATCGTCGACATCCGCCGTCGGTGCCTCGGGCGCATCGGTGTCGGCATCTGCGTCTGCGTCAGCGTCGGCGTCAGCATCCGCGTCTGCATCTGCGTCTGCATCTGCGTCAGCATCAGCGTCTGCATCAGCGTCTGCATCAGCATCAGCGTCAGCGTCAGCATCAGCATCAGCGTCAGCATCTGCATCGGCGTCAGCATCAGCGTCCGCATCAGCATCCGCATCAGCGTCTGCATCGGCATCAGCGTCAGCATCCGCATCTGCATCTGCATCAGCGTCCGCATCAGCATCAGCATCCGCATCCGCATCCGCATCAGCGTCTGCATCGGCATCAGCATCAGCATCAGCATCAGCGTCGGCGTCTGCGTCGGCGTCAGCGTCTGCATCAGCGTCAGCATCAGCATCTGCATCTGCATCCGCGTCGGCGTCTGCGTCGGCGTCAGCGTCTGCATCTGCGTCAGCATCTGCATCCGCATCAGCATCAGCGTCAGCATCTGCATCGGCGTCAGCATCAGCGTCCGCATCAGCATCAGCGTCGGCATCAGCGTCAGCATCAGCATCAGCGTCTGCATCAGCGTCTGCATCTGCATCGGCATCCGCGTCGGCGTCAGCGTCCGCATCAGCATCGGCGTCTGCATCAGCATCAGCGTCGGCATCAGCGTCAGCATCAGCGTCTGCATCAGCGTCCGCATCAGCATCAGCATCAGCATCGGCATCGGCATCGGCATCAGCGTCGGCATCAGCGTCGGCGTCGGCATCAGCGTCGGCGTCGGCGTCGGCGTCGGCGTCGGCGTCGGCGTCGGTATCATCCGATCCTCCACCGCCAGCTGCTGCTGCAATTCCTGCAGCGCCAAGCAGGCCTAATGCCGGCAGGAGGACGCCCGCGCCCGCGCCGCCCGCATCCGACGCGATCGAAGATCCAGGCACGAGTTCACCCCAATCGGTTAGCTCGAAGAACTGCGCCCCTTCTCCAGGGCGCGCCAACCACATCGCACCATCGGGTTCCTGCAAGACAATGTCGCTGCCAATGCCGTCAGCCGTGGCGGAATAGAAATCGACAATTCGGATTGTTTCACCGGAGCGCAGCTCGATCAGCAGGTCGCTTCCCTGCCGCTGCATGCTTTGGACATCGGTCCGGCTTAGCTGGAGCCGCACAACACTGGGTTGATCAAGATCGATGGAATCAAGCGCGACGGACTGAACCTCACCGCTATTTTTGTCGAATATTTCCGCCGGCATCGCTGTCTCTCCACATAAAGACGCAGTAGGGCATCTTCGCTGCACAGATGACAGCAAAGACAATATAATGTTTCTCCGCTATCATGACGAAGCGGACAGAATATTGATTTGCTTCAGACTATGAGAATTTCAAATCTGTGCAACGCAATACGGGCACAATGTTCCGATATTGGAACAGATTCCAAATTCGTTCCACTATGGCACGCCTATCGTCTACTTTTGACGAATTTTCATGATCCATCTTACGGCACGCCCGCGTCGCCGGCGCGCTGATGCGAGGATGACCGACCATCTGCGCCGCGCGGCGAACCCCGCACCGGGCGTCGAATACTTGCTGGTCCGAAAACTTCCCGACGTCGCATTAGTCGCTGTGAAGTTGTCCGCGCCGCGCGACCGTGGAGGGCTCTTTCTTCAAGAAGTGCAGCTCTTCGTCTCACGCCCATCCGTGCCGAGAGAAGGGTTTAGCTGCTGACCGGTTCGCTAAGGCGTTGCAGAATAGTCATAAGCAGCTGTGCGCCTATCGATGTCGGCAATCGTTCCTATCCGAAGATATGCCCCGACCGATGCATCGACCCAATCGACCGCTGGCAGGCCACCGCCTAACCTGTCGCTGCGGCAATCAATCGGTCGGGAAAGCTGAGGGTAAAGGCGGCGCCGCCTTCGGGATGATTGGCCGCGGCGATGTCGATGCCGAGCGCATCCGAAAAGCCCTTTGCGATCGCGAGGCCCAGTCCGCTGCCTCCGTGCCGGTCCCCGCCCTTGCCTTGCGCAAAGGTGTCGAAAATCGTCAGTTCCGCTCCCGGCTCCAGCCCGCCGCCCCGGTCGCGGACCGTCAGCGTGACGGCATCGGATGTTCGCCGGCCGATGATGCCAACAGGGCCGGCGTTCCCCCCGTGCTGGATCGCGTTCGCCAGCAGGTTGAGCAGGATATGATGGAGCAGCCGTTCGTCGACGCGGACGAGCGGCAGACCGGCGGGAACCTGAAAATCGACATGATGCCCGCGCAGCGGTTCCTTGAGGTCGTGGACGACCGCGGCGACGACGTCGGTCAGGTCGACCGGCGTCAGATCGAGCCGGACGCCGCCGGCGTCGAGCCGGACCAGTTCGACGAGATTATCGAGAAAGCGGCGCAATCGCGCCACTTCGGCACGCGCGTCGGGCAAGGCGGCGGCGGCGGGATGCTCGTCGGCGATCGCCTCGATCGCCGCGGTCACGCCCGTAAGCGGCGTGCGCAGATCGTGACCGATCGACGACAGCAGCGCCGCGCGCATCCGGTCGCGCTCTTCGAGCATCGAAAGGCTGCGCATCTCGTCCTCGAGATGCAGCCTTTCGTGCGCGAGCGCGGCCTGGCCGACGAGCGCCGACAACAGCGCCGCGCGGTCGGGCGCGATCGGATCGCCGCCATCCTCGCTCGCGATGCCGAGCACCGCGAGGACGCCGAGCCCGGTCTTCAGCGGATGGAATTGCCAGTCGGAGGCGACGAGCGTGCTCGTGCCGCGTCCGGCGGGCTCGCCGCTCGTCCACGCCCACTCGGCGGCCGCCTGGTCGATCGGCGAAATGCGCGCGTCGGCCGGCCGCGCGACGATGGCGAGCAGCAGGCCGTCGCGGTCGCCGAGCACGACGCTGCGCACCCCCAGCAGGCGCGAGACTTCCTCGCAGGTGGCAGTGGCCGTGGTTTCGCGGTCCGAGGCGCGCGCAAGCGTCTGCGCAAAGGCGGCGAGCGACGCATTTTCTTGCGCGCTACGTACCCCGATCCGCGCGCGCGTCCGCAGCCGCCCGGCGAGGTTGCTCGTCACCGCGGCGACCCCGGTGAGGATCAGCACCGTCAGCACGCTCTGCGGTTCGGCGATCGTGAAGGTGTAGAGCGGATGCAGGAAGAAGAAATTGAACGCGAGCGCCGCCGCGATGCTCGCGAACAGCCCCGGGCGCAGGCCATAAAGCGTCGCCGCGACGATGACGGGCACGAGATAGAGCAGATCGACCGCGCCGGTGCCGATCCACGGCTCGGCGAGCTTGGCGAGGCCCGTCGTCGCGGCGATCAGCGACAGCGCGACGCCATAGCTTCCCGGCCGGCCCCAACCGCGCATCCAGCCGCCACGACGGTGCGTCGTCGTCGCGGCGTCGGGGGACGGGATGACATGCACCGCGAGTCCCTTCCCCTCGCGGATCAGCGCCTCGACGATCGACCCGTGGCGCAGTTCGAACCACCAGCTGCGCTGCGACCGGCCGATGACGAGCTGCGTCGCGCGCAGCGCCTCGATCTGCCCGCGTAGCCCGGAGATGACATTTTCGGACGGAACGGTGGCGATCGTCGCACCGAGCGTCGCGGCGAGGGCCAGCGAGGCGGCGACGCGGCGCTGCGCCTCGTCGTCGAACCCCTCGCTGCGTGGGGTTTCGATGTGCACCGCGGTCCACGGCGCATTGAGCCCGTCGGCAAGGCGCTTCGCCGTGCGCACCAGCGCGTCGGTGCCCGGCTGCTCGCTGATCGCGACGAGGATGCGTTCGCCCGCGGCATAGGTGCCGGCCAGCCCGGTCGCGTCGAGATCGTGGAGCATCTGCCGATCGACGCTGAGCGCGGCGCGGCGCAGCGCCATTTCGCGCAGCGCCGAGAGGTTGGGTTTCGAGAAGAAATGACCGAGCGCGCGGGTCGCCTCGTGCGGGACATAGACCTTGCCGTCCTTGAGCCGCGCGATCAGCTCGTCGGGGGGCAGGTCAACGAGCTTGATCTCGGCGCCTTCGAACACGCTGTCGGGGACGGTTTCGCGTACGCGCACGCGCGTGAAGCTCGCAACGACGTCGTTGAGGCTCTCGACATGCTGGATGTTGAGCGTCGTATAGACGTCGATCCCGGCCACCAGCAGTTCGTCGACGTCCTGCCAGCGCTTGGGATGCCGGCTGCCCTCGACATTGCTGTGGGCATATTCGTCGACCAGCGCGAGCGCGGGCTTGCGCCGCAGCACGGCATCGAGGTCCATTTCGGCGAGGCGATGGCCGCGATAGGCGATCTCGTGCCGCGGAACGACCTTGAGCCCTTTCATCAGTGCCTCGGTCTCGGCGCGGCCGTGCGTTTCGGCGACCGCCACGACGACGTCGGCGCCCTCGCGCGCGAGCGCCGCGCCCTCGGTGAGCATCGCATAGGTTTTGCCGACCCCGGGCGCGGCGCCGAGGAAAATCTTGAGCCGTCCGCGCTCCTCGCGCTTCGCCTGACGCAGCAGCGCATCGGGAGACGGTCTCTTGCCGGAACGAGGTGCGGCGGATGGCATCGCCGATGCTTAGCCGAGCGCGGGGCGCCACGCCACGCCAGAGCCGCCGCCTTTACGGAAACTTTATGCGAACCGCGAAATTCGCCCGCGAAACTTTACGGCGAAGGGGCGTAGCGGCCGCCAGATCCTATCCCGGCCCGCGAACCGTGGGCCCTTGCCGGAGACCCGCTATGTCCGATCTATTGTCGCTTGCCCTGCTCGGCGCGCTGTTCGCGCTGACGCTCGGCTATGCGCGCCTGTGCGAACGGGGGTGACGCGATGACCACCCCGATGCTGCTCGCCGGCCTCACCGCCGCCGCCCTCCTCATCTACCTGCTCGTCGCGCTGTTGCGCCCCGAGCGATTCTGACGGGAGACGCATGATGACCTTGTCCGGCTGGGCGCTGATCCTGCTGTTCATCGCCCTCACCGCCGCGCTCGCCAAGCCGATGGGGATGTGGCTGTTCGCGCTCTACGAGGGGCGCACGACCCCGCTCCATCGGCTGCTCGGCCCCGTCGAGCGCGGCTTCTATCGACTCGCGGGGATCGACCCGAGCGAGGAGCAGGGCTGGCGGCGCTATGCGCTCAGCATGCTGCTGTTCAACCTCGCGCTGCTGCTCTTCACCTATGCGGTGCTGCGGCTGCAGGGGGTGCTGCCCGGCAATCCGCAGGGATTTGCCGGGGTCGGCGCCGACGGCGCGTTCAACACCGCGGTCAGCTTTACGACCAACACCAACTGGCAATGGTATGGCGGCGAGACGGCGCTGTCGAACCTGTCGCAGATGCTGGGCCTCACGATCCAGAATTTCCTGTCGGCGGCGACCGGCATCGCGGTGGCCTTCGCCCTGTTCCGCGGTTTCGCGCGGCGCGAGGCAAAGACGATCGGCAATTTCTGGGCCGATACGACACGCGTGACGCTTTACCTGCTGCTGCCCATTTGCGTGGTCTATGCGATTTTTCTGATCGCAAGCGGGGTGCCGCAGACCTTCGCCGGATCGGTCGATGCGACGACGCTCGAAGGCGCGCGGCAGACGATCGCGCTCGGTCCGGTCGCGAGCCAGGAAGCGATCAAGATGCTCGGCACCAACGGCGGTGGATTCTTCAATGCCAACAGCGCGCATCCGTTCGAAAATCCGACCGCGCTCACCAACCTCGTTCAGATGTTGTCGATCTTCTCGATCGGCGTCGGACTGACCTGGTGCTTCGGTAAGGCGGTCGGCGATACGCGCCAGGGCTGGGCGATCCTCGCCGCGATGGGCGTGCTGTTCGTCGCCGGCGTGTCGCTCGCCTATTGGCAGGAGGCCGCGGGCAACCCCGTCCTGCATCGGCTGGGCGTCGCGGGCGGCAATATGGAGGGCAAGGAGCTCCGCTTCGGCATCGCCGCCTCGACGCTGTTCGCCACGATCACCACCGCCGCCTCGTGCGGCGCGGTCAATGCGATGCACGACAGCTTCACCGCGCTGGGCGGGCTCGTCCCGCTGTTCAATATCCAGCTCGGCGAGGTCGTCGTCGGCGGGGTCGGCGCGGGCATTTACGGCTTCCTGCTGTTCGCGATCCTCGCGGTGTTCGTCGCGGGGCTGATGGTCGGGCGCACCCCCGAATATGTCGGCAAGAAGATCGAGGCGCGCGAGGTCAAGCTCGCAGTGCTCGCGATCGCGGTGCTGCCGCTCGTCATCCTCGGCTTCACCGCGCTCGCGAGCGTGCTGCCGCAGGGGCTCGCCGGACCGCTCAACAAGGGGCCGCACGGCTTTGCCGAAATCCTCTATGGCTTCAGTTCGGCCGCGGGCAACAATGGCTCGGCCTTTGCGGGCCTGTCGGCGGGCACGCCCTTCTACAACGGCCTGCTCGGCATCGCGATGTGGCTGGGGCGCTATTTCGTGATCGTCCCCGCGCTCGCGATCGCCGGCAGCCTCGCCGCCAAGCGCCATGTCCCGGCGTCGAGCGGCTCCTTTCCCACTACCGGCGGCCTGTGGATCGGCCTGCTCGTCGGGATCATCCTGATCCTCGGCGGCCTGACCTTCCTCCCCAGCCTCGCCCTCGGCCCGATCGCCGATCATCTCGCGATGGTCCGCGGCCAGCTCTTCTAGGAGCCTGATGTCATGACCGCACCAACCTCGATGTTCAGCGCCGCGCTCGTCGTTCCCGCGATGCGCGACGCCGTGACCAAGCTCAAACCGCGCGAACTGGCCCGCAATCCGGTAATGTTCGTCACCGCGAGCGTCGCCGCGCTCCTCACCCTGCTCCTCGTGCTCGGCGAGCCCGGCCTTGCGCGCGGCTTTCAGTTCCAGCTCGTCGTCTGGCTTTGGCTGACCGTACTCTTCGGGACCTTCGCCGAAGCGCTGGCCGAGGGCCGCGGCCGCGCGCAGGCGGCGTCGCTGCGCGCGACGAAGGCCGAGCTCAAGGCAAAGCTGATGCTCGGCGTCGGCGATACCTATGAATTCGTCCACGCGAGCCAGCTCGAAAAGGGCGAGATCGTCCTTGTCGAAACGGGCGACCTGATCCCCGCCGACGGCGAGGTGATCGAGGGCGTTGCTTCGGTCAACGAGGCCGCGATTACCGGCGAGAGCGCGCCAGTGATCCGCGAGGCGGGCGGCGACCGCAGCGCGGTGACCGCAGGCACGCGCGTCATTTCGGACCGCATCAAGGTGCGCGTCACCGCCGAGCCGGGCCAGGGCTTTCTCGACCGTATGATCGCACTCGTCGAGGGCGCCGAGCGGCGCAAGACCCCGAACGAGATCGCGCTGACGATCCTGCTCGTCGGGCTGACGATCATCTTCCTGATCGCGGTATCGACGGTCCCCGCCTTCGCCGCCTATGTGGGCGGCGCGATCCCGGTGGCGTTGCTCGCGGCGCTGCTCATCACGCTAATCCCTACCACCATCGCTGCGCTGCTCTCGGCGATCGGTATTGCGGGGATGGACCGGCTCGTGCGCTTCAACGTGCTCGCCAAATCGGGCCGCGAGGTCGAGGCGGCGGGCGATGTCGACGTGCTGCTGCTCGACAAGACGGGGACGATCACGATCGGCGACCGTCAGGCGAGCGAGTTCCGCGCGCTGGCCGGCATCGACATCGACACGCTCGCCGAGGCGGCGCTGCTCGCGAGCCTCGCCGACGAAACGCCCGAGGGGCGCTCGATCGTCGCACTGGCGCGCGAACGCTATGCGATCCGCGTCGAAATCCTGCCTGCCGGATCGGAGATCATCCCCTTTACCGCGCAGACGCGGCTGTCGGGCGTCACCGTCGCCGGCGTGACGATCCACAAGGGCGCGGTCGATTCAGTGCTGAAGGCGCATCCACTCGAAGATGGCTCCCCCGCGGTACAGGAATTGCGCCGCTTAACCGACGAGATCGCCCGCGCCGGCGGCACCCCGCTCGCGGTGATCCGGGACGGCCGGCTGCTCGGCGCGATCCACCTCAAGGACGTCGTCAAGGCGGGGGTGCGCGAACGCTTCGGCGAGCTGCGCAAGATGGGCATCCGCACGGTGATGATCACCGGCGACAATCCACTCACCGCCGCGGCGATCGCGGCGGAGGCAGGGGTCGACGACTTCCTTGCCGAAGCGACCCCCGAAGACAAGCTCGCGCTGATCCGCCGCGAACAGGCCGAGGGACGGCTGGTCGCCATGTGCGGCGACGGCACCAATGACGCTCCGGCGCTCGCGCAGGCCGACGTCGGGGTCGCCATGAACACCGGGACGCAGGCGGCGCGCGAGGCGGGCAATATGGTCGACCTCGACAGCGATCCGACCAAGCTGATCGAGGTCGTCGGGCTCGGCAAGCAATTGCTGATGACGCGCGGCGCGCTGACGACCTTCTCGGTCGCCAACGACGTCGCCAAATATTTCGCGATCATCCCCGCGATTTTCGTCGCGCTCTATCCGGGGCTCGGAATCCTCAACATCATGGGGCTGGCGACCCCGCAAAGCGCGATCCTCTCCGCCATCATCTTCAACGCGCTGATCATTCCCTGCCTCGTGCCGCTCGCGCTCAAGGGGGTGCGCTATCGGCCGATGCCCGCCGGGCCGCTGCTCGCGCGCAACCTGTCGATCTATGGTCTCGGCGGGCTCGTCGCACCCTTCGCGGGCATCAAGCTGATCGATCTTGCCGTTTCCGCCCTCCATCTCGCCTGAGGACATGCCGATGCTTTCCGATCTCAAAACCGCCGTCCGTCCCGCGCTGGTGCTCACCCTGCTCTTCGCGGCGCTGCTCGGCCTCGCCTACCCGCTCGCGCTGACCGGCATCGGTCAGGCGCTGTTTCCCGCGCAGGCGAACGGCAGCCTGATCCGTGAGGGTGACCGTATCGTCGGATCGTCGCTCATCGGTCAGCGCTTTGCGAGCGCCGCCTATTTTCACGGCCGGCCGTCGCCCGCGGGCGCCGAGGGTTATGACGCGGCAGCCTCCTCGGGGTCGAACCTCGGCCCCGCAAGCAAAGCGCTCGCCGTGCGCGTCGGCGCTGACATCGAGACGCTTTCCAAAACGGCACCGGGCCGCCCTATCCCGCCCGACCTGGTGACGACCTCCGCCTCGGGGATCGACCCCCATATCAGCCCCGAGGCGGCCTTTTTCCAGGTCGCGCGCGTCGCAAAGGCGCGCGGCGTGCCGGAAAGCCGCGTCCGTTCGCTCGTGCAGCAAGCGGTCGAACGCCCGCTGCTCGGCTTTCTCGGCGAACCGCGCGTCAATGTGCTCGCGCTCAATCGATCGCTCGACGCGCGTTTGGGGGCGCAGTAGAAAGCCGCCATGTCACAGGTCGCTAAAATCCTGGTCGTCGAGGACGACGCGCATATTCGGCGGCTGCTGAAAGCGACGATGCAGCGCGCGGGGCACGACGTCGTCGAGGCCGCCGACGCGCGGCAGGCCCTCGCGCTGCTCGACATCGAGCATCCCGACATCGTGCTGCTCGATCTCGGCCTGCCCGACCGAGACGGACTCGAACTAATCGAGCCCGTTCGGCGGCGCTCGACGGCGACCCTCATCGTGGTGTCGGCGCGCGAGGACAGCGCCGAAAAAGTCGCGGCGCTCGACCTTGGCGCCGACGATTATGTCACCAAACCGTTCGACACGGAGGAATTGCTGGCCCGCATCCGGACAGCACTGCGCCATCAACGCGCGACGAACGATGGAGACATGCGCATAATCGAGGCCGGAACGGTGCGCCTCGACCTCGAACACCGGCGCGTCTTTCGCGAGGGAAGCGAAGTCCATTTGACTCCAAAGGAATATGCCGTTCTCACCGAACTCGCACGGCGCCCCGACCGCGTACTCAGCCACGCACAACTTCTGACGTCGGTTTGGGGTCCGGCGCAAGCCGATCGCGTCGAATATCTCAGAATAGCGGTGCGCGGACTGCGCCAAAAGCTCGAAACCGACCCGTCGCGCCCCACGCTGATCGTCAACGAGCTGGCAGTCGGCTACCGCCTTCGGAGTTGAGTTGCCCAGTTGCGGTCGGTCGGCTCTCAGAGCTTGCCAGTGCTACAGCGGACACTCGGTGCGTTTCAGTAGCCGAAGCTCAATCCCACGGTCGGTTGAGCAAGCTTCGCCGACGGCAGTCGTTCGCCTGCGGCTCGATCGTCAACGACGTTCCGAACTTGACGAGCGATGTTTGTTTAATCCGCTTGCCTAGCCCTCCCCGGAAAGATAACTTACAATCAATTCTGATTGTAAGTGGAGAGATTATGGAGCGGCGAAATTTCCTCGGTCTGGTGGGCGGTGCGGCGGGAACCGCGATGATGTCTGCTCGGGCGCAGGCGCAGACGGCGCGCGCCGGGGCCCCGGATTTCCTGTGGGGCACCGCCGGCGCGGCGTATCAGGTCGAGGGCGGCAATGTCGCGAGCGACCTTTGGGTGATGGAGCATGTAGGGCCCCCGCTCTTTGCCGATCCGTCGGGCGACGCCTGCGATGTCTATCACCGTTTCGACGAAGATATCGCGATGTCGGCAGGGCTCGGTTTCAACACGCATCGCTTCGGCATCGAATGGGCGCGGATCGAACCCGAGCGCGGCCAGGTCTCGCACGCGAGCCTCGCCTATTATCGACGTGTGCTCCAATCCTGCCGTCGCCACGGCATGAAAGCAGTGGTCACGCTGAGCCACTTCACCGTCCCGCGCTGGGTCGCGGCGAGCGGCGGCTTCACCGATCCGGCCAATGTCGACGCCTTCGCAGCGCACTGCGGCCGCGTGACCGAGGCGATGGGCGAGATGATCGACGTCGCGGCGACGTTCAACGAGCCCAATCTGGCAACGGTGGTGCGTTGGAGCGGCTTGTCGGAAAAATATCGGCCCTACATCGAAGCGGCACAAAAGGCGGCAGGTATGGCGCAGAATGCGCCGGCTTGGTCGAGCCCGATGCTCGCCGGCGAGCGACAATATGACGGGATTCTCGCGGCGCATGCGCAGGCGATCGCAGCGATGCGTGGCGCCGGGGCGCGTTTTCCGATCGGGCTGACGCTCGCGATCCCCGACGACCGCGCGGCGGCGGGCAGCGACGACCGCGGCCTGCGGCGCAAACAGGCGGAAGTCCTCGACCGATGGCTCGCCGCGCCGGGCGATTTTGTCGGGATCCAGACCTATACCGGCGGGGAGGTCGGCGCCGATTCCGACATCCCCCCGCCTGCGGGAACCGAACTGACGCAGATGGGCTATGCCTTCACCCCGAACGCGGTCGAGGGCGCGATCCGGCTGGTCGCGAGCCGCACCGATCGGCCGCTGTACGTCACCGAAAACGGCGTGGCGACCGAGGACGACCTCCGCCGGATCGCTTATATCGAAGGCGCAATCGCCGGCGTCGAGCACTGCCGCGCCGACGGCATCGACCTGCGCGGCTACATCCACTGGTCCTTGCTCGACAATTGGGAGTGGGTCGCAGGCTATCGCCCGAAATTCGGGCTGGTGGCGGTCGAGCCGAAGACGTTTCGCCGCCTGCCCAAGCCCTCGGCAAAATTCCTTGGCGCGATCGCCCGGCGCGGAGGCCTGGCCTGACGCAACCGCACGGATCGTGGCTCACTTGGCCGCGGCATCCACCAGCGTGCGGATGCCCGGCCCGATCTTGAGGATCAGGTCGGCGGGCGGCTGTTCGTTGAGGAAGGCGTCGAACGGCCGCCACGAGGCGGATTCCTGCCTCGCGAGCGCATCGAGGAGCGCGCGCGCAGCCGCCAGTCGCTCCGGCTGCAGCGGCCGGCCCGCCTCGATCGCGTCGAGCGCCTCCAACCCGGCAGACGCGAGAGCTGCGAGCTGGGCCGAGGTCGGCAGCGCGGCTTCGAGACGCGGCTTGCCCGCGGCGATCCGTCGATACCGTGCATCATTGTCGCGCCAGATCGCGAGCTGCGCGCGCAGTGCGGGACCGCTCGTCCGCTCACCCGCGACATACGCCCGCGCTTCTGCGGCAAAGAGGCGCGCGAGCAGGCTGTCGACCGGTGCCGCGTCGGCGAGATCGTTAAGCGGCTGAACAATGCGCTTGCCCGCCAGCATCGCCTTGATCCGGTGGTCGTGCGCCATGTTGCGTACAGGGCCCGCGACGTCGAGCAGAACGAGGAGCGGATCGGACATACCCGGAGCGAGCCGCTGCGCCATTCGCGTTCGCGACGCGCGATCGTCGAGGCCCGAAACCGAAAGCTGGTCGGCGACCGCTGCGAGGCGGCGGTACATATCGCCCGCATCGCGCACGTGGGCGGGCGACCAGAAGCGCTCCGCCAGCGCTGCGGCGCGCGGCCAGAGCTGATGGTCGATCAGCGCATCGGACGCGATTTCGCCCCATAGCGGCGCCTCCGCGCCGATCAGCAATTCTTGTTGTTCGCTCGTCAGCGGGGGATGCGGAAAGTCGACAAGCGCGTCGGTGACCATTTTTGCTAGCAGCGGGCTGAGGCGGCGCAGCGCCGCCGCGTGATCGGGCGTCAGCCCGGCGGCCGAGGTCGCCGCCGGATCGATCGCATAATGATAATCCGCCGGCATCAGCAGGTTGAGATAATAGCCCGCCGACATGATCGTCGGATGCCCCCTTGCGGTCGCATTCGCCATTGCGTTCGACGTCTGCCACGCCTGGACCACTGTGTCTTTGGGCAGCCCTGCGCCGGCCACCTCTTCCCAGCCGATCGCCGTTTTGCCGAGCGCGCGCACGATACCCGCGACGCGGCGCAGAAAATATGCCTCGACAGCTTTCGCATCGGCCAGATTTTCGCGCGCCATCAGCGCCTTCACATCTTCGGCATCGCCCCACACGGTGGGGCTGACCTCGTCGCCTCCGATATGGAAATGCGGGTCGGGGAAGAGCGGCGCCATTTCCCCGAACAGGCCTTCGAGAAAGGCATAGGTCTCGTCCGATGCGGGATTGAGCGCGACGTCGGGCAGGCCGAGGAACGTCGATTTCGATATGGTTCCGACCGCGGGATAGGCGTCGACGATCGCGCGGCTGTGCCCCGGCACATCGAATTCGGGAACGATCCGCACGCCGCGCTCGGCGGCGTAGGTGACGAGAGCGCGAATCTCATCCTGCCGATAATAGGGGCCCTCGGCGTTGAGCCGGGGATAGCGCCGGCTTTCGACGCGAAAGCCCTGATCGTCGGACAGATGAAGATGCAGCGTGTTGAGCTTGAGCCGTTCCATCGCGTCGATCTGGCGCTTCAGCGTCGTCACGGTGAGGAAGTGACGCGCCGGATCGAGCATGATCCCGCGCCACGCAAAACGTGGCGCGTCGCGGATCGTCTGGGCCGGAATTGCGATCCCGTCGGGCGACAGGCCGACGAGTTGCCGCAGGGTCGCAAACGCGCGCAGCGCACCCGTGGGCCCATCCGCATCGACCGCAACGTCGCTGGTATCGATGGTCAGGCGATAGGCTTCGCCCACATCAGCGCCCGCGTCGGCCGCCTTGCAGGTGACAGAAACTCGCACCGGCTTGTCCGGGTTGAGGATCAACCCCGTCTGCTTGAGCACGTCGGCATTCAACCGCTCCGCTGCGCGCTCGAGCGGCACGGCAGCCCCGCAGCCGGTCCAGCTGGCCGCAAACGGCCCGGCGACGATCAACTCGCCCGTTCCGCTTTCGGCGACCGATCGGGGGAGCGGCATCAGCGCCGGTGCTGCATGCGCCGAAGTTGAAAGGAGCAGTATCGCCGCCAAGCCAAAAATCCGTCCATGCATCTGCGCCTCCCTGCCCGTCATTCGACTTCACCTGCGGACTTGGCTTCGGTCACATCGAGCCGCGCCTGCCACGGATCGCGCTTGGCGACCGCTGCACCGTCGGCCTCGAAGTCGATCAGCGGATCGGCTTTCGCTGTGACCACCGGCCATGCGGGCAGACCTGCGCCATTGGGATTGCCGGTGGCGGCGAAATTCACCCAATAGCGGTGCATCCTCGCCGCCACCGCCGCATCGCCTGCGGTTGTCGCGTCGCCGAGCAGCGCAGGGAGCCTATCGAAGGCATAGACGACCTCGCTCGAATGCTCGGCACCCGCGACCTCCTTGCCGCGCTGCGATTCGGCAACGTAGGAGAAGCGGAACAGCCAGGCGGGAGCGCCGTTCGCAGCGATGGTGCGCGCCACCAGCCGCGCGGGCTCGATCATCAGCCGGTCGCGGCCGATCATTCCGTTGATCGCGCCGATGGTCGCGGTGCCGGCGGGATCGTAGGCCTGACGCGCCCGATCGGCGAGCGAGCCGAAGGCGGCGAAGGCCGTATCCTTGTCGGGCGCCGTGTTAAGACCAAGATCGGCTTCGTCTGCGCCGATAAGGATCGGGAGCGCCGGCGCGGTCTCCAGCGCCGCGGCCGGCTGGGCGGCGACGATACGCCCGTCGACCATCGGGCCTGAAAAGCGTTCGCGTTCGCCGAGGAACAGCATGCCAAGTGCGGTCAGATTTCCCGCGACCTTGTCGGCGGGAAGGTCGCGCAGCCTGGCGAGAGCGGTCGCGCCCTCCCCTTCGATGCCGACACTCTTTGCAAAGGCGAGACCGATCTTTTCGGCCGACGGATGCTTCGGCGAATCGCGATCGAGATATTGCGCACCGAGAAGCTGTTTGCGCCCGCCGCCCGACTGCGCGATCACGCGGTCGAACAATCCGCTTGCGAGCGGCGACCCCATCAGCGCGAGCACCGACTCGCCGCCCGCCGACGCCCCCATGATCGTCACATTATCGGGGTCCCCGCCGAACGCCGCGATATTGCGCTGCACCCATTGAAGCGCCGCAATCTGGTCGAGATAGCCGTAATTGCCTTTGGGTGCCTCACCCTGTTCGACAGTCAGCGCGGGATGCGCGAAGAAGCCGAAGCGTCCCAGCCGGTAGTTGGGGGCAACGAAGACCAGTCCGTCGCGCGCAAATGCGGCACCCGACGCTTCGGCCGGGACGTTCGAACCCGATACGAACGCCCCGCCGTGGATCCATACCAGCACCGGCAGCTTGCGCTGCTTGCCTCCGGCGGGGCGCCAGACGTTGAGGTAGAGGCAATCCTCGGAAGGCTCGAACGCGGGGTCGGACGTCGGCCGCATACAGTCGTGGCCGAACCGCGTCGCGTCGCGCACATTCTGCCATGGCGCGACCGGCTGCGGCGCGCGCCAGCGCAGCGCACCCACTGGCGGCGCGGCAAAAGGAATGCCCTTGAAGGCATCTACACCCTCCTCGACGAGACCCTGCACCGTGCCGGCCTCGGTCTTTGCTTCCGGCGGTGCCGCCTGCGACGGAACCGAACCGAGCCAGAGTGCGGCGATGACGAGAGGAGCGCGCATCGCTCAGCGCGCCCGGTCTTCGGTTGCAGCGTTCAGCACCGCGCGGCCGGTCAGCATCGGCTCGCCGGCCGATTTGCCGACGAAGAAGCGATATTCGCCGTGCGGCCGTACCCACTGCCCTGCCGCTTCGTCGTAGGAAAGAAGGAGCCAGGGATCGGCATCGATCGTCACCTCGCGGCTTTCACCTGGCTTGAGCGTCACCTTCGCCCAGCCCGCGAGCCGGTGCGTGCGGCCGGGCGGCGCGACGTAGAGCTGCGCCACCTCGGTGCCCTCGCGCGCCCCGCTGTTCGTAATCCGCGCCTTGACGCGCAGTGCGCTGCCGCCGCTGAACTCGAGGCCGTTATAGGCGAAGCTCGTGTAGGTGAGCCCGAATCCGAAGGGAAACAGCGGCCGTTCTCCCTTTCGGTCGAACCAGCGATAACCGACATCGCTGCCCTCGGCATAAGCGATCGGAAACGGGTCGTAGCGCACGCCGATGCCGAGCGGCCGCTGCTTTGCAGGCTCGTAGCCGGCAACGCGCGTGTGCGGCAGGTGTGCGGACGAGGCGGGGAAGCTGATCGGCAAGCGCCCTTGCGGTGTGCGCGCGCCGGTCAGGATCGCCGCCATCGCCTCGCCGCCGCGCTGACCCGAAAACCAGGCTTCAAGCACCGCGCCGACCTTGTCGAGCCAGGGCATCGCAACCGGGTTGCCGGTCTGCAGAACGACGACGGTTTTCGGGTTGGCGTCGGCGACCGCGTCGATCATCGCATCCTGACCATAGGGAAGCGCGAAGTCGGCGTGGTCGATCCCCTCCATCTCGGGCTTCACCGCGTAGACGACGACGAGATCTGCTGCATTCGCGACGCGCGCCGCGCGCGCCGCATCGCTGCCATCGTCATAGAGGAGCGTCGCAGCAGGCAGCGCCGCCTGCAACGCTTTGAGCGGCGAAGAAAGCCCGTAGCTCGGCGCGAGAAGCGCCGACAGCGGATTGGCACCGGGCGCGTCGCGATAAACGCCGCCCCAAGGAATGACCTGCGACGACCCACCCCCGATCGGCACCCCCTTGTCGGCAAGGTGGCCGATCACCGCGATCGTCCTCGCCTCGCGGGCGAGCGGCAGCATGCCGTCATTTTTGAGCAGCACCATTCCCGCTTCGGCAAGCGCCTGCGCGCGAGCGCTGTTCGACTCGCGGTCGATCGCCCCGCCAGGCTTTGCGCGGTGGTCGAGCGCGCCGACCGCAATCATCGAGCGCACGATGCGCAGCGCCATGTCGCGCACGCGCGCGGCGCCGATCTCGCCGGCCTTCACCGCATCGCCAAGCCCCGCAAAATAATCCTTGTCCTGCGGCGACTGCTGATCGAGCCCCGCGTCGATGGACGCCTTCAGGCTGTGGACAGCGCCCCAGTCCGACATCACCCAGCCGCGATAGCCCCAGTCGCCCTTGAGAACGGTTCCGATCAGGAATTCATTCTCGCACGCATAGACACCGTTTACCTTGTTATAGGCGCACATGACCGAGGCGGGATGGCCGCGCTTGATCCCTATTTCAAAGGCGAGAAGGTCGGATTCGCGCAGCGCTCCCTCGTCGATCCGCGCATCGTAGACGAAGCGCCCGCTTTCCTGCGGATTGAGCGCATAATGCTTGATCGTCGAAGCGACATGATTCTCCTGGATCCCAGCAATCTGCGCCGCGACCAGGGTGCCGGCGAGAAGCGGATCCTCGCCCAGATATTCGAAGTTGCGCCCGCCGCGCGGCTCGCGCGCCAGATTGACTCCGCCGGCGAGCATCACGTTGATCCCCTTTGCGAATGCCTCGGCACCGATGATGCGCCCCGCTTCGCGCGCCATCTCGGCGTCGAACGTCGCGGCAAGCGACAAGGTCGCGGGGAGCGCCGTCGATTGCTGGCCGGGGCGCAGATAGCCGATGTCCGCGACACCGAGGCTGGCGTCACCGAGGTGCAGGGCGGGAAAGCCCACCCGTTCGATCGCCGGCACGAATCCCGCAGTCCCGATCGCGCCTTCGGGTTTGGGTGTGCGCATCGCTTCGGGAATGAAGTCGGGCAAAGGGATGCCAAGGTCTAGGAGGCTTGCCCCAGATACCGATATGGTGAGCGCGATCTGCTCGTCGAGAGTCATCGCATCGACGATCGTCGCAGCGCGATCGTCGGCTGCCTGTTGCTGCCTGGTCATCTCGTCCGCCTGTCTTGCCGTCGCCGGCGTGGCAATAATCGTGCTGGCCGCCAGAATGGCGGTCGATAGGGCGCTTGCCATTTTTCTCTCCTGTCAGTCTGTCTTGTCGTCACCGACCGACAGGACGCCGGTCTGAAGCCCCGCTTCCATCAGGCGTCGCAGCAATTTCACCGAATCGCGTACACTCCCCGGGGCGGGAGCAAGGACCTGCGCGATCGACAGGCCGCGGATCGCCCACACGACCAGGCGCATCACCGCCATCGCGCCGCGTTCGTCGCCGGGCGCGGCCAGATGCGTGAAAGCCAGCGCCTGCTCCTCGATGCGCGTCTGCACCGGCGCCAGTTTTTCGCAAAGCTGTGGGTCGCTGCGCGATCCTTGGAGGATTTCGAGCACAGCGACGCCCGAAGGCCGGCTGAGCACTTCCCACGCCAATTCGGGATAGGCGAGCATTCGCTGGCGAGGATCGGCAATGCCTTTCAGATATTCGCGGTAGCGCTGGAGCTCCTCTTCGAAGACCGCTTCGACCACGAAGGTCATCAGGTCGGCCTTGGTCCGGAACTGGTGGAGCATAGCGCCGCGGCTAACCCCCGCCCTTTCGGCGACCAGCATCGTCGAGGTCGCCGAATAGCCGAGTTCGTGAAGTGCTTCGATCGCCGCCGTCAGCAATGCCTCGCGCGTGCCGGCGCTTCGTTCGGCCTGCGTCCGCCGGCGCGGTTTCTCTGCCATCCCTCCACCTCCACATTTACAAGCAGGATTGACCGTAACATATGGCGGCGATAGAAACATGGCAAGCCAAAAGGCAGACGGAGGGATTTTGGGATGATCGAAAGGCGCACGATCCTCGGAGCAGGCGCAGCATGCCTTGCGTTACCGTTCGCGGTGCGGGCGGCCCCAGCAGAACCCGCAATCGGCGTTCAGCTGTATATGGCACGCGAACTGCTCGCGAGGGACTTCGACGGCACGCTCGCCGCGATCGCGCAGACGGGGGTGCGTGATGTGGAGTTCGCAGGCTTCTACGGCCGCAGCGCGGTGGCGGTGCGCGACAGTCTGGCGTCGCATGGGCTGACAGCCATCGGCGCCCACGCGGTGCGCGCGGACATGGATGACGCCGAGATCGCACGAACGATCGAGCAATGCGCCGAAATCGGAATGGCCTATGTCGTCGCGCCAGTACCGCTCGTCCCCGCCTATCGCGAACTCTTGGGCAAGTCGGACAATGTGTTCCGCGACGCGATCACAGCACTGACCCGCGACGACTTCCTGCGCACGGCCGACCGGTTCAACGCGATCGGTGGCGCGGTACAGGCGTCCGGGATGCGCTTCGCCTATCACACCCACGCGCTCGACTTTCTACGCTTTGACGCGCGCTATGCGTTCGACGACATGATCGAGCGCTGCGATCCCGCGCTTGTCGATTTCGAACTCGATGTCGGCAACACCATCGCCGCGGGCGTCGATCCGCTGCCCTATATCGAGCGGCTCGGGCCGCGCATGCCGCTTGCACATCTGAAAGACTGGAAGCCGGGCTTCGAGCCTGCGGTCGATCGCATTCCTCCGTCGGTGGCGATCGGCGAAGGGGTCGTCAACTTCGCCCGGATCGCGGCGACGATGGCCGGCGCCGGCGTCCGCTATGCCTTCATCGAAGAGGAAGACACGCCGGCCGATCGCGTCATCACGGCGATCGGCAACGCGCGGCACTACCTGTCGGATCTATGACCCCTTGCCCGTCGCCGCAGCTAGCGCGCGTTCGGTAATCGGCTGCATCACCTCATAGCCCGCCGCGGTGGGATGCACACCGTCCTTGGCATGCACCGACGACAGCCCGCCGGCACCGTCGTCCATCATCCGATAATAATCGGCATAGACCGCACCGGTTTTGTCCGCGAGCCGGCGAAGGCGATCATTGAGCGCCGCGATCGTCGCGGCGGGTTCGATCTCCGGCCGCCAGTCGAAGCGGCGCGCGGGCAAAACCGACGCGAGCACTACCTTGATACCATGCGCCTGCGCGAGATCAATCATGGTGCGGATATTCGCCTCGATCCGGTCGAGCGAGGTCGGTCCGCCGTTGCCTGCTATGTCGTTGGTGCCCGCCATGATGTGAACTACCCGGGGCTCGAGAGCGATGACATCGGCGCGAAAGCGCGCGACCATTTGTGTCGTCGTCTGGCCGCTGATGCCGCGATCGAGGCGGCCGCCGCCAAAGAAATCGGGCTGCTTGTCGATCCATCCTTCGGTGATCGAATCGCCCATGAAGACGATGCGGTCTGACGTTGGCGGCGGCAGCGCGCGATTGGCCGCGGCATAACGGCAAAGCCCCGGATAGTCGGCGAGCAGCAGGGCCTGCTGCCAAGCGGCATAAATGGCCATTCCCTCCTCGGATCGCGGTGGCAACGGTTTGCCGGCGGCGACCGCGGCCTTGGCGCGTACCATATAGTCGGCGACGACCGCCGGCACCGGGGGCAGGTCCGCGCAAGGGTCGGCGACAACGCCGACGCGGGGGGCGGGGTCGGCCGCGGCGACCTGCGAGACCGCTGCGATCAGCGGCACTGCAATCCAGGTTTTCATTAGGCCTCTTCTCCTCTCGATCCGGACCTAACAATCACTACCGCAACTTACAAGCGGTCTTGACTGCTTGTAAGTTGCGGTCCTATGGCGTGTCTGACGATAATGGCGCAGCGAGCGCCCGATGGGGAGGCCAGTATGAAAAGGATGCGTGTGGGACACGGATGGTTACTCGGCTCGGTCGCGGCCGCGGCGATTTGGGCGGTCCCGGCGGCGGCACAAAACAGCGCCGAGGGCACCGACGCCGCGCAAGATGGCGACGAGATCATTGTCACCGCGACGCGGCGCGCCGAACGATTGCAGGACGTGCCGGTGTCGGTTTCCGCGATTTCGGCGGGCGACCTTGCCCGATCGGGGCTGAAGGAAGTCAGCGACATCCAGTATCTGGCTCCGAACATCACCTTCTCGGCCACCAATCCCGTCTCGAACGGCGGCGGCTACCAAATCCGCGGCGTCGGCACCCAGACCTATGACAGCGGCGTCGAGCAGACGGTCGGGCTCGTCATCGACGGCGTCGTCATCGGCCTCTCGCGCGATCCCGGATCGACGGGCTTTTCCGACATCGAGCGGATCGAGGTGTTGCGCGGGCCGCAGGGCACCTTGTTCGGCAAGAATTCGAGTGCCGGGGTGATCCAGATCATCACGAAGAAGCCCGATTTCGACGCACCCGCGATGTCGCTCGACCTCAAATATGGCGAGCGCAACGATCGTGCGGTGCAAGCGAGCGCCAATGTGCCGCTGGGCGACACGCTCGCGCTGCGCGTCGCGGGCTATGCCAACGGGCAGGATGGCGCGATCCCTTACGTTCTCGCCCCGTCGCGCGCTGTCGGCGATCGCCGCAACAGCGGGGTGCGCGCCAAATTGCTCTGGGAGCCGGCGGACCATCTCTCCTTCCTCCTGTCGGGCGAATATCAGACCGCGTTCGCCCGCGACGGTGCGATCATCGAAACGCTTGGCACGAGCGCGCTCTATAATTCGCAGTTCGCGGCCTTCCCCGTTCAGCCCGGACCGGACACCTATCTGAGCTATATGGACGGCGACTGGACCGCCGACACCTCGCTCTACGCGGCATCGCTCGAAATGAATGCCACCCTCGGCGATCACACACTCACCTCGATCACCGCCTATCGCCACCTTGAGACGCTGCAATTGTCGGATATCGACGCCTCGCCTGCCGACGTATTCAACAACAGCGACGGCGGTGTCGACAGCAACCAGTTCACACAGGAACTGCGTCTGACTTCTCCCGGCGGCCAGCGGCTCGAATATGTCCTCGGTCTCTATTATTATCATACCGAAAATGCCGGATGGGCGTCGCAGTATGGAAATTATTACGGACTCTACGGCGTGCCGGTGGTCGTCGGCGGCGGTCGCCGCGACAGCAGCAACACGGTTCGCAGCCTCGCCGCTTTCGGCAATGCGACCTTCGCGCTCACCGATGCGATCAAGCTGATTGGCGGCCTCCGCTACACGAACGACCGCAACCACGGGACCCTCGTGGTCACGCCCTTGCCCTTTCCCGCCGTGCCGCTCGGCACGCTTCCCGACTATGACGGGATCGTGAAGGCGGACAATGTGTCGGGTAAGGTCGGCATCCAATTCGAACCGAGCCGCAACGTCATGCTCTATGCGACTTGGTCGACGGGCTACAAAGGCCCCGCGATCGACGGGACCGGCGGTATCATCCGCGAAGTCGAGCCCGAAACCGTTAGAAGCTGGGAGGTCGGCGCGAAAACGAGCTTTCTCGACGGCAAGGGCACGTTCAACCTATCGCTATATTGGTCGAATTTTCGCAATTTCCAGGCGCAGACCTTCGATACGACAATCACGCCGCCGGCCTTCTACCTCTCGAACGCGGGCATGCTGCGCGCGCGCGGGATCGAGGCCGAGACGAGCCTGCGCGTGACCCCCGCCCTACGGTTGTCGGCCAGCGGATCGCTCAACGATGCGACGTTCCGCGACTATGACGGACAATGCTATCCCGGACAGCCGATATCCCCGGTTGCGGGCGAAGGCTGCTACGTAGTGCCGGGTACCGACACGACGGTCGCCAACTATCGCGGGTACCGCCTGCCCAACGCGCCCAAATGGTCCTATATCCTGCGCGCCGACTATGAGCAGCCGGTCGGCAGCGACCTGGCGGTCGATGCGGGGGTGAACTGGTCGTGGCGCTCAAAAACTCAGGCTGTGATCGGCGACCCCAATGCCGAGATCGCCGCCTACGGCCTGTTCAACGGCACGCTGGGCCTTGGTGCCGAAGACGGCGGCTGGCGCATCGGTCTCTATGCGCGGAACCTGTTCAACAAGCATTTCTACGCGCCCTATGCGGCGGGCGTCATCAACCCCGGTGGCTATGCGAAGATCGTCATGCCCGAAGCCTTCCGCACGATCGGCGGCACGCTCAGCTTCCGATTTTGATCCGGGGTATGCAGTGCCTCGCGCATCGCGGGGCGCTGCACTGAAACTGAAGATGAAAGAGCTAAAACACCGGTAGCCGGACCGCGAACGAGAGGAAAAGCGGTCTAGAATCGCCGCTTAGAGACGGTCCGCTTTTAGGGAGCAAACAGAGAGAGCGGATGTTCCGCCACGAGCTAGAGCGCTCGCTCTCTAGGATATCGAGATTTACTGGTTAAACTTCGATGCCTTCCGCCAAGGTCAACGCGTCTTCAACATCGACGCCGAGGTATCGCACCGTATTCTCAATCTTGGTGTGGCCAAGCAGAATTTGCACAGCGCGCAAATTCCCCGTCGCCTTGTAAATGATCGAAGCCTTTGTCCAGCGCAGAGAATGCGTCCCGTCGTCTTCGCTTCGGAGTCCCACCGCGGTGACCCATTCGTCGACGAGACGCGCATAGTCGAATTCTGACCTACCCATGATCGTTCTCCTGCGGCCGAAATGGCCAAAAAGGGAAACGCTCGGGTCAAGCCGATTGTCCGCTAGAAACTTGCGCTTCGGCTCCTTGTCGCCCGTCACCTCGGGCAAGCGGCTGATCCCGTGGCGCCTAAGGCAGCGATGCAGGGAGGAGCGCGTCTGGTGCGGAATCGTCGCCTGTAGGTATAGAGGCAGTTATCCAGCGGCAGCAGCGTATGCTTGCGGAAGGCGACGATGATCGCCTCTTCTTCAATCGACAGGACGGTCGAGTGGGCATTCTTCGGACCGGTCGGCAAATCCTTGACTGCCGCGCGCTTCTTCCACTTGGCAACCGTCTTCTGGTTGATCCCGTACCGCTTCGCCAGAACCCTCAGGCTCTCTTGACTATGCTGTATCGCTCGACGGACTGCCTACGTCGTGTGGGCGCTCCCGTGTAAAATCTGGCCCATAGCGCATCCTTCCATGCCTGCATGGATAATGCACCATCAAACACCGGGACCAAACAGCTAGTGCGTCAACCATTTTTCTTGCTTCATCATCAAGATTTTATGTCGAGGCCGGCGACAAGCTTGGGCCGCGGACGGTTCTCACTGTCCTGCGCACGACGCCAGTTCGATCGCTCCGCCCCGCCGGTAATTCCACATTACATGCGTACTCAGCTGGCTCGGCCGCGTGACACGGTCGCGCCAAAATCATCGATCCGCCGTAATTGGCGGCGCACGCCGACCGCGCCCAGAACGATGCCGCCGAGGATCAGCACCATTCCGATGATGTGAAACCTGAATAAAGCCTCGCCCAGCAGCAGAGCGGCGAGACCGGCGCCGAACAAAGGCATCAGTGTAATCATCTGGCCTGCGGGTGCTGCTCCGAGATTTTTCACAGCCGCGTTGTAGAGCACATAGGCAAAGAGCGACGGGAACAAAGCAACATAGACAAAGGCGCCAAGCACATCGGCTCGCAACGGGATGCCGGCCCCGCCGACCATTTCCATCGCGGCGAGCGGCGCCATTACTGAGGCGCCAATAAAAAATGTCGTCGCAAGGAAACTGGCCGGGTGGCAATCGGGGCGAAGGCGCAGCAACGCGGTGTAAAGCGCCCAGCAGACGACTCCGCACAGCACGAGGAAATCCCCGAAATTGAGTGTCAGCCGCGCCAGTGCAGCAAGATCGCCGCGCAGCACGATGACCGCCACGCCCAGCATGGAGAGGGTCACGCCGACGATCTGCAAAGCCGACGCCCGGTCGCCGAAAAAGAGGTGATTGAACAGGAGAACAAGCGCCGGGATCGCCGCCTGAAGCAAAAGCCCGTTGCTGGCGGTGGTGAATTGCAGGCCCGAATAGATGAAGGCATTGAAGGCGGCCACGCCCGTCAGGCCAAGCAGCAGGACCGCCTTCCAGTGCGACAGGAGCCGTTGCCGATCGGCGCGCAAATGCCGCCACGCAAAAGGCAGAAGGATCGCAAGCGCACCGCTCCACCTGACCAGCGCCAGGGTGAACGGCGGAATGACACCGTTCACCGCGCGACCGACAATGAAATTGCCCGCCCAGAACAGGATCACGATGCAGAGCGTGGCATAAGACCAGAAATCCGTACCGCTCGCCGGGGATCGATTCATATGCATGGCTGGCCTCGCATGTCAGACCAGACCGTGTGCGGCGCTGCCCCCGGCAGTCGTCAGCATGGCAGCGATATCGCGAAGCGCCTGTTCAAGATCATCGCGCGAGCGCAGGCCGCCAAGGCACAGGCGAACCCCGGAGGGCGCCACGGCATCGACGATCGGCCCGTCAGGCGGCGTCAGCGCGATGGAGGCGCGTAAGGCGCGGGCGCTTAGCCGTTCGGCGTCGAGCATGGGCATCGGCATCCAGACGTGGAGGCTGCGCCCCGCCCCCGGCACTGCCATCGCCTTGCCGAGGATCGCCGACGCCAACTGCGTCCTCGCCTCGCTTTCGGCAATTACATCGTCGGCGATCCTGTCGGCCGTTCCGTCCTGTTCCCACTGGCTGAAGACCAGACCGCCCAGCGAGGGAGGGCTGTAGCCAAAGGCGCGGATGCCCAGCAGCAGTCGATCGCGAATGTCTTCATTGTCGGGCGGCAACAGGAAACCGAGCCGCAAGCCGGGCGCGACCGCCTTGGAAACGCCCGCGACCATCAATGTCCTTTCGGGCGCGAGATCGGCAAAGCAGTCCGCCGCCCCGGCATCGGCGAAGACGCGATAGGCATCGTCCTCCACGATCATCAGATCATGGGCACGGGCGACCTCGATGATTTCAGCGCGGCGCGCGGCATCGAGGCTGATCGTGGTCGGGTTCTGCAAGGTCGGGATTATGACCAGCACCTTGGCGCCAATTTCGCGGGCACAGCGCGCTAGCGCTTTGGGATCGATGCCGCGCGCATCCATGGCAACACCCTGCAGGCGGTAGCCCGCATGGTCGGCCAATGTCCGGATGCCGGGATAAGTCGCGGCTTCGCACAGAATCGTATCGCCGGGCCGCGCCAGCGCCGCGAAGGCAAGTGCAAGGCCATGCTGCCCGCCGTTGCACTGAATGACCCGATCCGCCGTCGCGCGAGTCACGCCATGACGGCGCTTGAGCCAGGATGCCCCGGCCTCGCGGATCGAGGCCAGGCCTTCGGGCGGCGCATAGTTCACCGCTACGCCAAGATCCGCGCGCTGGCGCACGCGGGACAGCCCCTCCCCGATCCAGCGCTCGGCAGGATCGAGCGGCGGCACATTATGCGCCATGTCGAGCGGGCCGGTGTCATGTGGCGCGGCATGCGGTCTTGCCCGGTCGGCGACGAACGAACCCCGGCCTACATGGCTGGAAATGAACCCTCGTCGCTCCGCCTCGACATAGGCCCGGCTGACCGTGCCGACACTCAGGGACAGGCGGTGTGCCAGATCGCGCTGCGGTGGCAAACGGTCGCCGGGCGCAAGGCGACCATCGCGCACATCGCCCTCCAGCGCGGACACGAGACGCTCGTATACCGGCGCACTGCCCTTCGAGATATCCGGCTGCCAGTCCTTCATCGCCATCCCCGATCCATATTGAACCGGTTCAATACTACATTTGACTCATAGTTCAATGATGATCATCCAGCTTCGCAGGAGAACATCATGGATACGAGTCTGCTTGCCCCGCTTGCGCTGTACAGTTTCGTCTGCACGGCCACGCCCGGCCCCAACAACATCATGCTCGCCTCGTCGGGGCTGGTTTTCGGATTCCGCCGGACCATCCCGCACATCTTCGGGATCAATTTCGGTTGCGCGCTCATGCTGGTGCTCAGCGGGCTGGGTCTGGGTGCGCTGTTCGAGGCATGGCCCGTGCTGCGCTGGGCAGTGCGGATCTTCGGTGCTGTCTATCTTGCCTGGCTGGCGGTGAAACTGTGGCAATCGGAAGGCGTCGAACACCGCGAGGGCGCGCATCCGCTGACTTTCTTTCAGGCGGCGGCCTTCCAATTCGTCAATCCCAAGGCCTGGGCGATCACCATGCCCGCCATCGCCAGCTTTACCGTGCCCGGCCGGCCGCTCGCCCTGCAGCTCGGCGTTATCGTCGCGGCCTTCGTGCTGGTCGGCCTGCCTTCCATCGCAACCTGGGCGGCGATGGGCGCGGGGGCCCGCGAACTGCTCGAAAGCCGCAAGGCCATGATCGTGTTCGTGCGCGTGATGGCGGTTCTGACCGCGCTCACTGCCCTGCTGTTTCTGATCTGAAGGACAACGCAATGAATCGGGAAGACATGGAGATGTTTGCGGCGAACTGGATCGCCAACTGGAACGCGCGCGATCTCGACGCCATTCTGGCGCACTTTGCCGAGGACGCGCGCTTCATCAGCCCATTGGCCGCGGAACTGACGGGTTCACCGATCATCGAGGGCAAGGCCAGTTTGCGCGCCTATTGGTCGAAGGCGCTGGAGGCTTCGTCCGAACTGCACTTTACCCTGATCGCTGCCGTCTGCGATACTGAGCGCCAAGTGCTCGGCGTCCACTATGTGGCCCGGCGCAACGGCAAGGCCAGGCGGGCGCTCGAAACGATGCGCTTCGTGCACGAGCGGCAGGTCGAAGGCGAGAGCTTCTACAGCGCGCAGGATATGGCACTGAGCGAATGAACGGGCTGCAACGGGATCGCCGGTTCGCCTGAAATCAGTAGAGGGAGGATTTTGATGACGGTTTATGCAATCGGCCAGATTTCGATTCACGACCGGGCTCGTTACGACCAGTATGCTGCCGCCTTCTCGGCGACGTTGACGCCATATGGCGGATCGCTTCTCGCCGCAGACGAAGCGCCCGTGGCGATCGAAGGCGCCTTGGCGTGTCAAAAGGTGATCTTGCTCAAGTTCCCCGACGAAGCGGCCTTCCGAGCGTGGGAAATATCCCCCGAATATCGCAAAATTGCGGTCGATCGGCACGCAGCGACCTCCGGCAGCGTGATGCTGGTACGGGGCGTCGGCTCTGCGTCGGCATGAGGGCAAGACGTGCAGGTTATCCGCGCCCGCGACTTCACCGGCAGATCGGCATGGGACGCGCTGTCGATCGAGCGGATCCACGACGCGACGGTGCGGCTGCACTGGACCGACCAGCCCTACCGCTGGCACATCAACGATGGCCCGGAAGTCTTCGCTGTCCTCGACGGGCGTGTCGACATGCATGTCCGGACCGCTGGCGGCGAACAGGTTCTGCATCTTGAAACAGGGGACATCTTTCACGCCGAACCGGGCGATGAACATGTCGCCCGCCCCCTTGGCGAAGCGCGCATTCTGGTGATCGAGCAGGCCGGAAGCGATTGAGACGACGGATCAGGCGGACGCAGCCTCGACCAAAAACGGCGCAATGACAGCCATCGCCCGTTCGACATACATCTCCTTTTCGCCGACCGGCGCGACATAGTGGATCGCTTCGCGCGCCTGTTCCACCGAACCACCGCGCGCGATCATCCAGGCCGCGAGATAATGCGAGGCGAGGCAGCCGCCCGCGGTCGCGACATTGCCATGCGCGACGAATGGTGCGTCGATCACGTTCACGCCCGCCTCGATGACCCATGGCTTTGTCGTCAGATCGGTGCAGGCAGGCAGATCACCAATCAAACCGAGCTTCGCCAGCAACAGGGTGCCTGAGCACTGCGCACCGATCAACTGGCGCTCGGGGTCGAGCCGAAGTCGCGCCAGAAGAGCGTCATCGCGAGCCACGTCGCGCGTGCGGATACCGCTGCCGATCAGGACGGCGTCTGCTTCTTCCGTAAATTCAAGCGGACGCTGACGGCGGATGGTGACACCGTTCATCGACGCCACTTCGTCCGCAGGCGACGTGATCCAGGCATTCCAGCCCAGCGGCCTGAGGCGATTGAGGGTCGTCGACGCGATGAACGAATCCAGTTCGTTGAACCCGTCGAAAGTCAGAACGGCTATCTGCATGTCTCTCTCGATATGGAAACGGCGCTATCGCTGCGCCGGATGGAAGGCGATGCGCAGGCCCAGCGTGATGAGCACGCCGCCGGTCAGGCCATCGAGCCAGCGCGCTACGGCCCCTTGCACGAACCAGTGCCGCAGCGGACGGCTGCCAAGGATCAGGAGCGCGAACCAGGCCATGCCGAGCGTGGCATGAAGCGTCGCCAGCAACAGGCTGAAGCCCATTACCGACGCTCCCACCGGGATGAACTGCGGCAGGAAGCTCACATAGAAGACACCCATCTTGGGATTGAGCAGATTGGTGAGCAGGCCCTTCATGAACCAGTTGCCCGATCGTGATGGAGCAGATGGCAATGCCGGACTTGCGGCATCGGAGGGCGCACCCGATTTGAGAGCCGCCCGGACCATGCCCAGCCCCAGCCAGAGTAGATAGGCGGCGCCTGCATATTGCAGGATCACGTAGAGCGTTCCTGACAGCGCGAGCAGCGCGCCAAGCCCCAGCGCCACAATCAGCCCCCAGGCAAGAACGCCCGCAACCACGCCTGCCGCCGCCGCGAGAGCCTGACGCGGCCCCTCGACGGCGAGTGTGCGCAGGACCAGTGCCATGTCGAGGCCGGGCGTGACGAGAAGAAACCCGGCGGCCAGCATGAAGCCAGCAAGTGCAGTCCAGATGGTCATGCTCCATTCCCTTCGATTTCAGCGCGGAAGGACGTGAGGATATCCCGGCCCTCCGGCCTTGCTGCCCGTGTTGATATGACCGAGCGAACCCAACGCGATCAGCCGCGAGCCCCATTGCCGGGCGCGCCGTTTGCTGTAATCGACTGTTCCGTAAGGATCGTTCGCGCTGGCGACGATCAGGCTGGGAAATGGCAGGGGCTGCGCCGGCACTTGCGCGAAGGACCGCGCTTCATCCGGAAACGCCCATCCGCACGGGTCTGGCACGGCGACCAGCATCGCGCCAGCTACCGGAGCTCCTCGCGCGGCGGCCCAATGCGCCACCAGCAGGCAGGCAAGGCTATGCGCGACCAGAATGGGCGAGCTGTTCAGGGACTTCACCGCCCGATCCAGCGCCTCGCACCAGTCGGCAAGTTCCGGCCGGCCCCAATCGGACGGTGCGAAGCGGGTCATGTCGGGATCGGTCCGCTCCCAATGGCTTTGCCAATGGTCCGGTCCCGAACCGCCTATGCCGGGAAGCAAGAGCACAGGGAGCGTCATGGCCGTGCCGTTTCCATGCGCATGAGTGTCTGCTGGCCGGAAGCACACAGGACCTCCTCTCCCTCACGCATTGCATGGACCTTGAGATCGCAGACCGTCAGGGCGCGGCCGGCGCGCAGCACTTCACCCGTGGCGCGCAGACGTTCTCCCGCCGCCGGGCGGATAAGATTGAGCTTGTACTCAACCGTCAGGACATCGTCGCCATCGCCGAAGACCGAATAGGCCGCATAGCCGCCCGCCACGTCGGCAATCGCACCGACTACACCGCCATGAAGGAAGCCATTCTGCTGACAAAGATCAGCCCGGAACGGCAGATCGAGAACCACCTTACCGTGGCTGGCGTGGATCACCTCAGCCCCGATCAACCCCATGAAGCTCTGACGCGAGAAGCTCTCGCGAACGCGCTCGAGCAGAAGCGGGTCATTGGCCTCGCTCATGATCCTGCCCTCCGGGGCACGCCATAATCGAGAGTACCGAGGCGTTGCATCTCAGCCGTCTGGAACATTTTGGGATCGGCCAGATAATCGCGCACCATGCCCAGCGTATCGAAGCCCCAGAACAGGTCCTCCCCGATCGCAAGCGTGGGCACGCCAAACACGCCGCGCGCGATCGCCGTCTCGGTGTTGGCTCGGAGCCCGTCCTTTACATCCGCGCTTGCGATCCTGTCCTGCACAGCGGAAAGACCAAGTTCGGCGCCGAGCCTCTCCAGTTCGGCACCATCGGTCAGATCCCGGCCTTGCGCAAAAACCGCCTCGAACACGGTATCGACAGCATCCGCGCGGGCATCGAGCGCAATTAGCAGTCGCAGGGCCTCGACCGAACGAAACGGATGCGTATCGGGAAAGCGCAGCGCGATACCGTTCCTGTCAGCGAGCCATTGGCACATGCGATAGGTCTGCGCCCGCTTGAGCGGCACTTCCGCCGGGCCGACCAGGCCCCAGTGATTGAGCAGCGCCCCCAGCAGCACCGGGACCGGACGTATCTCCAGCCCGAAATCGTCTTCACGCAGGCGCTTCCACATCAGGAAGGCGAAGGGCGAGACGGGATCGAAATAGAAATCGGCCGGGGTCTTCGTGCTCATCTGATTGCTCCTTGGGCCTCATCATTGTATCAAATCATGAGTCGATCAAATCAAACATTGTATTGGTTCAATCATGGCCTTTATCGCACCCCCGTTCTTCATCTCGATACCCTTGACCTACAAACACAGGCGCACGGCGATCTCTACGAAGCGCGTATGGCGTCTTTCGCTTCGCCGCTGGGCGCGCACATGCTGGGCGGAAGGCTGGTCATGGTGCCGCCGGGCAAACGGGCGTGGCCGTTCCACGGCCATCACGCGAATGAGGAACTGTTCGTGGTCCTCTCCGGTAGCGGTCGCCTGCGCTACGCCGATGGCGAGCACGCGCTCCGGGCAGGCGATGTCGCGCTGTGCCCGGCCAGCGGCGCGGCAAGTGCGCACCAGATCATCAACAGCGGCGATACGGACCTGCGCTACCTAGCCATCAGCACGATGAATGAGCCCGACGTGATCGACTATCCCGACAGCGGCAAGTTCGCGGTCATGGCTGGCGCTGCTCCCGGCGGCGACAAGGCGAGCCGGTCGGTGGAGCATGTCGGGCGCTATGCCGATGCGGTCGGCTACTGGGACGGCGAGACATGACCGGGTGGCTCGCCACCGCCTCCGGCGAGTGCATCGCCACGCCGCCCGCCCTGCTCCTGCCACCGGGCAAGCTTGTTGATCCCGGCAACCCGGAATGGGGAGCATTTGCGCGGAGTTGGGATGATCTGCCGCACGACACATGGATGGCCGACGGCGGCACCTATCGCCGCAGACGCTATGCCGCCTTTGAGGTGGCAGGCGGGAAATGCACGCGCCTGCCGCATCGGCCGCATTATCAGGAACGCGATCACAATCCATTGAATGGCGGTCGAACGCTGGTTCGCGCCGATGGCCGAAGCGCAAACCGGATCGCCGCTGTTTCAGGCGCTGGTGCTGGGAACCTCCGCTCTTATCGCGGATTCGCCCCCGCAAGGTTCGAACTCCTGGACGGTTGAGGCGCATCAATTTCGCATCGAGGCGCTGCCGGGGCAGCCCGGCCTCCCGACACCGGAGGGCATGCATCATGACGGGCGCGACTGGGTGCTGATCCTGCTCGTCGGCGGCAGCGATTATGCAGGCGGTGAAAGCCGCGTCGAAGAGGATTCCGGCACTTGCGTCCTCGAACATCGGCTAAGCCGTCTCGGCGAAGCCCTGCTGCTGAATGACCGTGACGTCCGTCATGGAACGACGCCCATCGACGCTGCGATCCCGGGCGCCCCGGCATGGCGGGACACGCTGGTCCTTACCTTCGCGCAAGCGCGGGAAAGCTGAGGGACGGGATGGATCGCTTCTTCGTCGTAACCGGCGGACCGGGATCAGGCAAAGGAGGTACCGAGCGCAAGCAGGACTGGGACGAGGCGGTCGCGACCATGACATATGGGGGCTCGCTGAAGTTCCGCATGAAGCGTTTGAACAACCGCCCGCGCCGCGTTGCGGTCACGGGCGGCTGCCCCCCTTTTTCGCCTAAAAGCTGATCCGCGCGCGCAGGCCGTAACTGCGTGCATCGTTGAGGAAACGGATGTTGAGCGACGATCCGACCAACGCCTTTTGCGAGACTTCCTCGTTGAGGAAATTGCTGGCCCAAGCCTCGATGCGGAAATTGTCGATCGTGTAGCCGATCCCGAGGTTGAGTGTCGCATAACCCTTTTGCCGGTCGGGGAAACCGGCTGCCAGCGCGCTCTGGCGCGTGCCGTCAAGGAAGACGATATCGTCCTCGTTGAACTGGCTCAGGAAATAGGACGAGCGGTAGTTCAGCAGCGCCTGCCAGTCGAGACGGCCAGGCCCAGCGTCGAACCATTGCGACAGCCGCGCACTGACGTTCATCTTCGACGCGAGCGGAAGGCGGTTGCCGACAAGGCTGACAAGCGGCGAATTGCCGCCTGCGTCGAAATCCTGGGCGCGCGCATCCGCCACGATTCCTCGCGTGATCTTGGTGTCGAGGTAGGCGGCATTGATATCGAGCCCGAAATTGCCCGGCAGCTTGATGCGCAGTTCGGCCTCGGCGCCGTAGATGCGCGACGCGCCGATGTTGCGGTTGACCAGCGAATAACCGTTGCAGACCGGCGGGTTCTGCGTCTCGTCCAGATTGATACAGGTCAGATCCTGAAAGACCTGGTTCGTATAGTCGTAATAGAAGCCGGTCAGGTTGAAAATGGCGGGGCGGCCGAAAGCGTCGAAGCTGTTGCGGCTGCCGATTTCATATACGAGCAGTTTTTCAGGACTGAAAGTCTCGGGGATCGGCGACCCGTTGAAGCTGTCGTTGAAACCGCCCGATTTGTGCCCGGTCGAAACCTTTGCATAGAGCATATTGTCGTCGCTCAGATCATATTCGATCCCCAGCCGCCAATCGATGAAATCGAACTTCGAACTGCCGATCTGCTGGCCGGGGATCGTCAGGTTCGCATAGCTGAAGCCGCCATTGGTGTTCGACGGATTGATCGCGGGGCAATTGACGAACCCATTGTCGATGTCGGGCCGGTCGATGCAGGTCCCATTGGGATTGGTGCCGTCGGCGATCGAACCGATCTGGTCGATCAATGTGTCGCGCAGACCCGGCGTCTTTACCCCCTCGATCAGGAACTGCGCCATGCCCTGCGGCGTCGTGATATCGCTGACATCGAAATTGGGCCGGTCGAGCAGCGCCGGACGAAATCCTTCCGTTCCGACGCGGGTCGCGAAACAGCAATCGAAGTTCTCGCCGCCGAGCGTCAGCGCCCAGTTGCCGCCAATGCCATAACGCGACTTCTTTTCCTTGGTATAGCGGATGCCGGCGAGGAAGCGGAGCCGGTCGGCCACGTCATAGGTTCCGTCGGCGTAGAAGGCATAGCTTTCGCCGTTCACGTCGGGCATCACGAACTCGGTCGCCGAATAGCAGCAATAGCCGCGATCGGCGAGTGCGAGGTAGCCGACCGCCTGGTCTTCCTTGAAATAGAAGGCGCCGAGATTCCAGCGCAGGCTCTGGTCGTCATTGGCAAACAGCCGCGCTTCGTAAACCTGGCTTTTCGATTTCGTCTGCCAGAAATTGCCCGAGTAATTGTCATACTGGACCGCCGAAAGGTCACGGCCGGGATAGTCGATGCCGTCGCTCGATGCGTTGACCTGGTAAAAATCGACCGAGCGGTAGCTGCCGGTCAGTTCGGCGCCGAAGCTTCCGAAATCATAGTTGATCTTGCCCTGGATGCCCCATAGCTCGTTCTCCATGTCACCCTGCAACCCGCGGTAGACGACATGTTTGAGGTTGAGCTTGTCGGGCCGCAGGCCGCTACCGACGACCGCGCTGAAGATATTGGCGCCCGGATAGCCAGTCCCTGTTTCCTTGCCGTAATCGCCGACGATCGAAATGCTGAGCCGGTCGTCCGGTTCCCAGAGCAGCGACAGGCGGCCGGCGTAATTTTCTTCGAGGCCGGCGGGCTTGAGCCCGCTCGCCGGCGCGCCGGTCGAGACATTTTTGAAGCCATAGTCGCGGTTGATATAATAGCCCGCCGCGCGCAGCGCGAAGGCCTCGCCTAGCGGAATATTGATCGCACCCTCGGCACCGTAGGACGAGCGGTTGGCAATCTCGGCCTGCGCATAGCCGCTAAACTCGCCCAGCCGCGGCTTGGCAGTGATGATGTTGAGCGTGCCGGCAAGCGCATTGCGCCCGTAGAGCGTGCCCTGCGGCCCCTTGTTCACTTCGACCCGCTCGAGGTCATAGAACATCAGGCCCAGCCCCCGCGGACGCGGGATATAAGTGCCGTTGAGGTGCGGTGCGGCTCCGGGATCGCCGAGTTCGGTGTTATTCGCCGAGCCGACGCCGCGGATGAAGATTTCGACATTGCCTTCCTGGTTCGCAATGCTGAGTCCCGGAACGGCGACCTGTAGCTGACGCAGCTCGCTGATGCCGTCCTGACGCAACTGATTGGCGCCCAGGGCCTGAACGACGCCTGAGACGTCCTGCATATTTTCCTCGCGGCGGTTCGCGGTGACGATGATCTCGTCGCGGTCGTCGCCAGCGCCTGTTCCGGCATCTTGCGCATGGGCGGGCAGCGCCGCGGTTGTCGAAAGCAGCACCAAGAGCGCGGTGCGCGTCAATTTGTCCCTGTTCATGTCATCCTCCCTTGAGTCAGTGTTATTTGCATTTCAGTACCGGTCCCGACGGCGAGACGATTCGCGCCGACGAAAGGACCAGATCGAGCGTTCCCGACGTGGCGAAGCTGAGCGGCGTCTCGACGCGCGTCATATCGACCCCTGCCTTCTCGAAGCAGCGGAGCGGGATCGCTATCCGCACCCATTTCCCGGTCTTCGCCGCCTCGGCAAACATCGCCCGCAGCGGAAAGCCGCCCGCACATCGCGAGCCGCATCCCATGATCAGGCTCACGTCAGCCGACGGCGGCGCGTCGACCCTGAGCTCGAGTTCCAACGCGAGGTCGCCATTCGACTGGCGCGACAGATCCGCCGGCGTATCCTGAACGATCGCGGCGACAGCCGGGCCGGCGCCGGTCCAGCGAAGGCGAACCGAATCCTCCTGCGCGGCGCGATCGGCGCCGCGCACTTCGATCAGCTCGGGCCCGGGACTGGTAGAAAGCGCGCCGGGCGCCCCCAGCAAAAGCCGCCGCCCGCCCCCCGGCTTTCCGGCCGCGAACAGGACGCCGGGATCGGCGGCCACAACCCGGGCACGGGTTTCGGGCAAAAGCGCGAGATCGCCCTTGTCGGCGAAGGTCAAGCCGAAGCCATAAGCGAAAAGCGGATCGTAATCCGCATCGCCGACGTTGACTGCGGTCTGGTCGCTCGATCTTGGCCAGCTGTAGGGCAATTTCCCGCGAAAGTCGGACTTGCCGAAAAGCACGTCGGCGACGCCGCCTCCTTCGGAGCCGGGAAGCCAGGCCGCCACGAAGGCATCCGAAGCATTGAGGAACGGGTTCACCCACATCGCGCGCCCCGAAAGGAATACCGAAACCGTGGGTATGCCCGCGGCTTTCAACGAGCGCAGGAGTTCCAGATTCTTCGCATCGTCATAACCGACGTCCGGACGATCGCCTTGAAACTCGGCATAGGGGTCCTCGCCGAAGACGACGATCGCGACATCGGGCTTGCCACTATAGTGCCCGTCGGCCGACAGGGTGGCCGACCCTCCCGCAGCCTTCACCTCGGCGTCGATGCCTTCCCAGATCGATTGCGCATGCGGAAAATCGCTCCGCTTCGTTCCGGTGCCCTGCCAACTCAGCGTCCAGCCGCCCGTCTGCTTGGTGAGATTGTCTGCGCCGTCGCCGGCGACGAGAATGTTCGCACCCGGCTTTAACGGCAAAAGGCCGCCCGCATTTTTCAGGAGCACGAGGGACTCGCGAACCGCCTCGCGCGCCAGCGCCCGATGCTCCTTGCTCCCGAGCAATTCGAACCTTCCGCCATAGGGTCGCGCGGACGGCTTGCCGGCTTCGAACAGTCCGGCCCGAATCTTGACGCGCAGAATCCGGCGCACCGCGTCATCGAGCCGCGCGACGGGCAGCCTTCCATCACGCGCGTGAGCCACCGTCGTGCGATACAACGCCTTCCAGCTGTCCGGGGCCATATACATGTCGAGCCCCGCAATGGCGGCGTCCGCACAGTCGGTGGCCGTGCAACCCGCAACCTGTCCGTGGCCGTTCCAATCCCCGACAAGGAACCCGTCGAAGTCCCAGCGATCCTTCATGACGCCGGTCAGCAGCGAGCGGTTGCCGTGCATCTTGATCCCGTTCCAGCTCGAAAAGCTCACCATCACCGACTGGACACCGGCATCGAGCGCGGGGAGGTAAGGCGGGCTGAAGACATCGCGCAACTCCGCTTCGGGCATCTGCGCGTCGCCCTGATCCTTACCCCCGTGCGTTCCGCCATCGCCGAGGAAATGCTTGGCGGTGGCAATGATGTGCGGACCGCGAAGCCATTCCCTGTCGCCGACCTTGCCCTGCAGGCCTTCGATCAGCGGCGCAGCGTAGCTCGTCGCGATCTCCGGCGTTTCGCCGAAACCCTCGTAGGTGCGGCCCCAGCGATCGTCGCGCACGACCGCGAGCGTCGGGGCGAAGGTCCAGTCGAGCCCGGTGACGCGCATCTCGATCGCGGTCGCGGCGCCGATCCGGTGGATGAGATCGGGATTGCGGGCCGCGCCGAGCCCGATGTTGTGAGGAAACAGCGTGGCGCCGACGACATTGTTGTGGCCGTGGACCGCGTCGCTGCCCCATATCACGGGAATCCGGGGCAGCTTGCCGTTCGGCTTCATCGACGCGGCGTAAAAGGCGTCAGCCGCTGCCAGCCAGTCCTTTGCCGGGGCGTTATAGCGTCCGCCGGGATCGGAGTTGCCGCCGTTGAGCACCGAACCAAGGTGATAACGATAGACGTCGTCAGGGGTAACGCTGGCGATATCGGCCTGGATAATCTGACCGACCTTCTGTTCGAGCGACATGGCCGCGATCAGGGCGTCGATGCGCCGCTCGACCTCGGCGTCGGGAGCGAGCGTCGCAGCGCGCACGGGCCAATTACCGGGATTTGCCTCGGCGCTGGCCACGGAGCGGTCAACGGGCGCCGGCGTGGACGCGGACGCAATCGAATAGGAAGAAGCCATCGCCGCGAGCGACATAACCCCAAGCACCATGACATCCACGCGCGGCAAGCTCATTCCCCCTCCCCAATGTTATGTCAACGTTTACCGATTCTCGGTCAACGTTTACTGTCATGCATCGACACAAGTCAAGCGAGCCGCTAAGAGACAGGACATCGCGCAGTATCGGGCGAGCTTCAGCGGCCTGCATGATGACGGAGGGGCGGATTTCCAAGCGAGCCACGATTGTCGACATCGCACGCATTGCCGGCGTCACGCCCAAGACTGTTTCGCGCGCGCTCAACGACGCCCCCCATGTGAGCAAGGCGGTGCGGCAAAAGGTCAAGGAGGCGGCGGCACAGCTCGACTATCATCCCAATCTTGCCGCGCAGAGCCTGATCGCCCGCCGATCCTTTCTGATCGGCCTCACCTATGAGCGGCCGAGCCCGAGCTATGTCGTCGAATTGCAGAACGGGGCGCTCGGGCGCCTTGAGGACGGGCGCTACCGCCTCGTCGTGCTTCCTTTCAATCATGTCGCGAGCCGGCCCCAGGAACTGGGGAAACTCCTGCTCCGCGCCGGGCTCGATGGCGTCCTGCTCGCGCCTCCGGCCTGCGACCAACCCACGCTGCTCGACATGCTCGAACGGCACAGGCTTCCCTACGCGCGAGTCACTCCCCACAGCGAACTCGACCGCGGCATCGTCGTCACGATGGACGAGGCGGCTGCGGGCCATGCGGTCGCGGCGCACCTCCTGTCGCTCGGGCATCGACGCATCGGCATCATCCTCGGCGATCCGTCGCATGCGGCGAGCAAGGGTCGTATGGAAGGGTACCGGCGCGCGTTCGGGGACATGGGGATCGCCATCGACGACAATCTGATCGTCACCGGCGATTTCACCTACGACGTCGGCTACCGCGTGGCGCGAGCACTTCTCGCCCACTCACCCCGTCCGACGGCGATTCTCGCGCAGAATGACGATATGGCGGTCGCCGCGATCGCGGCAGCCCGCGATCTGGGCCTTACCGTGCCCGGCGACCTTTCGGTGGCCGGATTCGACAATTCAGAGGTTTCGCGCACCGCCTGGCCGCCGCTGACGACCGTCAACCAGCCGGTTCGACAAATGTCCTGGGACGCCGCCGACCGGTTGATTGCAGCGCTCGACGGGAAGAACGAGGCCTCGGCGTTGGAGCCACGCGATCATGCCCATGAATTGCTCGTTCGGGCTTCAACCGCGGCGCCATCTGCTGCCCGCGACGACCGCTCACTGCGGGGGTAACGGCGGCTCGGCCAGTTCGATCAGTTCGCGCGCCTGGGCCGGGAACCACCGACCGGCAGGCGGCGCCCTGACGCCCCGCTCGGGATCGACCGCCCCGCCGCTTCCGCGAAGGCATTCTCCGTCGGATTCGCCCGGCACCTTGATCCAGAGAAAGGCATCGACATAGGGATGACCGCTTTCCAGCGAAGGACGCCGTCCCAAACCCCGGCCGGGCGGATTGCACCAGACCTCGGCATCGCGATACTTGCCGAACGGCGGTTTCCAGGACCCCCGGCCGTTGCGACTTGTGTCGATCACCGCATGTTTCTGGCGTGCCGGGTCGCGCTTCAGCCCTGCTCGGACGAACAGACGATCATAGGCCTTGTCGGTCGTGTGCCAGGTTGCCTCGTCTTCGAAGGTCGCCGGGCTGTACTGGCTCGGGCAGTCGCGAGGATCGAGCCCGCCGCGCGTGATGAGCGCGATGCAGTCGCTGACCCATCGCGCATAGGGAATGACGCGGTCGTCGCTCTCGAAATTCGAGACGTTGAGAAAGAAACCCGACACTCTGGCGACGTCCGCCCTCATCAGCCGGCTGGCGATCTCGCCGGGCGAGAGCCAACTGCTACCGGTTCCGTCGAGATAGACGCGAACCTCCGGCTGCTCCGAAAGAATTTCGACGGCGTCGCGCAATTCCTCATATCGGCGCGCCGCGGCGGCTTCGTCCTTTCCTTCAGGCCGGCAGCCTTCGATCTCACCGCCGAGCGTGCGGTGCCATGGAATGACACCAAGACCGTCGGGTTCCAGGATCACGATCGCGGCGCGCCTCCCGATCCCGCGTGCAAGTCCGAGGATCCATTCGTGGTAGGCATCACTGTCGATAGCGCCGCCAGCCGAATAAAGAGCGCAGTCGCGATAAGGGATATTATAAGCCACCAGAACCGGAAGGCGCCCATCGACCACGGCACGGTCGACGATGTCGCGAGCCTTCGCTTCCACAACGTCCGGCGATCCGTAGGCCAGCCACGATGCAGATGGAATTTTCGCGAGCCGGAGTGCGTCGTCTCTCGCCGGGCCCTCCAGCGTATTGGCCGCCTCTACAGTCGTGCTTCGGGAATCGACGAAGAGACCAGGCGTTTGGGCCGACGCCGCAGTTGCACAAGCCAGTAACGACGTCAGCAACATCGCGATGATGGACCGGGTCATCGAACCTCCTCGAATACATGGCGGTCGGCTCTGGTCCGGATTGCACCACAGCAGCGGCACGCAGATAGTTCCCCGCAGCCAGCCTGCGCAAGATGCATATGAAGCGGACACCTGCACGCCCCGCACAAGCAGCGCTGCTCCCAGAAAAGGTGAGGCAGATCCGTCAAACCTGCTTCGTCATCGGCAAGGCTCGACCGAGCGAGCGCTTCGGTCAGCAAGTGCGGCCGCCGAGACAGCGGGCCCGCCGACCCTAGCGAACGACGTCGGACACCTCGAAAAGCGTTGCGCCCGCCACCGCACGGGGAAAAGGTGCAAAATCGCCCCGCACCCCATGTTTCAGCGCCGACAGTGCAAGACCCGACCGCGCCGCGCCTTCCGGCCCGCTACCCTGCCAGATCGCATCGAGGACGCCCGCGGCGAACGCATCGCCCGTGCCCACGCGGTCCCTGATCGGTTCCATCCTGATTTCAGCGGTAGCCGCGAAAGAATCCCGCGCGTCCACCCTGGCCGCGATCCGGTGATCGGTCGCGCCGACGATGCGTCGTGCCGTAGACGCAACATATTGAACGGACGGATATTCATCGAGAAGCGCCAGCGCGGCAGCACGGCGCCGGGATTCGCCCTCGCCCGAAAACTCGCGCCCCAAAAGCACCGATGCATCGCGATGATTGCCGAACAGGACAGTTGCCTTGCCGACAATCCGGCGAAGGATCGCAGCCGGATCATCGTTCCATCTTTCCCACAGGCGGCCGCGCCAATTGCCGTCGAAGGAAATGCCGATACCCGCCGCATGGGCCGCCTGCACGGCCGCCAAGGCGGCCTCCGCCGATTGCGGGCCCAGTGCCGGCGTCACACCCGACAGATGCAGCCAGTCAGCACCGACCAGCAGGTCGTCCCAATTCCAGTCGCCTGGCGCCATTGTCGCAAAGGCAGAATCGGCGCGGTCATACAGCACCTCTGCCGGTCGAAACGCTCCCCCCGGAATATGATAATAAAGGCCCATCCGTCCCTCGCGTCGCTCGACCCGGGTCGCATCGACGCCGTGTGCGCGGATCGCGTTGATCGCAGCATCGCCGATGGGGCCGCTGGGCAATGCGCTGATCATGCGCACCGCCAGGCCGTGAGATGCAAGCGCAACGGCGACATTGGCTTCGGCACCGCCAACGAAGGCATCGAAGCGTGGCGACTGGAGCGGCATTTCACCGTCCGGCACCGACACGCGCATCACGATTTCGCCGAAGCAGGCAACGGTAAAGGGTGGTGCTGCCATCAATCGATTCCGGTTTCGCCTATCGCGGTGCAGCCAATTGCGATCGCCGAACCGAAGGTCGCGGTTGCGGTCTCGCCAACCCGGATCGGATGAACGCCGGTTATGGCACCCGCCGACAGCCATTGACCCGGCTCGAGTGCGATACGTCCTCGAAGATGCAGGTCGATCAGGAAACGCACCGATCCCAGCGGTCCGTCGAGCACGTCGCATGCCCGCCCTCTGCCGACAGACGTTCCCGCGACCGTGGTTTCGACTTCGAGACGGTCGAAGTCGTCGCGGCCGAGCGGCGGGCCCAATAATATTCCGTTATTGATGCCCAAGTCGGCGATGATCGACCAGGGCGCATGATCATGGACGTCGGGTGCGGGTGAACTGGCCACCTCGAATCCGGCGCGGATCTCACCGATATAATCGAACAGGCGATCCGCGGACGGCATATGGCCGGGCACCGCGTCGATCTGCAGCATGACCTCGGCCTCGATGGCCCCCGCGCCGCAGGGAAAGACGTGTGCCTGCCCTTCCGATGCCACGATCCCGGTGCAGCGCAAAACCGGCCCGGCAAGACGTTCGGCACCCAAGCTTTCTACCAGGGGTGCCGGGATACGGCCGACCTTCCAGCCCAGAACCGGCTTTCCCAGCGCCTCGCGCACCTGCTTCTGCACCCCATAGGCCTCATCGAGGGACGCCGGGAGCGGCTGCGGGAATGCCGGCAGCGCCGTTCCACGTCGGCGGGCATTTACAATGGAAGCCGCCACATCGTCGGCGCGCGGTCGAACCGTCATCCGGGCGGGTGTCTCATCGTCAGGCAAGCTTCGCGCTCAGCAGATAGCGCTCGCGGCTTTCGGCCGCACGCCGACGCAACTCGTCGAGCGCACGTTCTTCGGTTTCGTCTAGCATCGATTCGAGCAGACGGTTGAAGTGCCGGCGCATTGCGAGCCGCGCGCCCGCCGCGTCCTGGCGGCGCAACGCTTCGACGACGTCGGCATGTTCGGCCTGGCGCGCGCTGCCGTCCTTGCGGCAGACGAGCGAATGGCTCTGTTTCACCTCCGGCAGTTCAAGACGCATCCGCCACAGCCGTTCGATGACGTGGATGATCGCCTTGTTGTTCGATGCCGCGGCAATCGTCATGTGAAATTCGCGATCGATCGCGCTGACGTCCTCTTCGCTCTTGCTATCGTCGGCCATCGCCTTGAGCAGTTCGTCAAGCTTCGCGAGCGTTTCGGCCGAGATGGTCGGCGCAGCGAGCGCCGCCGCCTCGGCTTCGAACAGCGAACGTGCTTCGGTCAATTCGAAGGCACTGACCTTCGGCAAGATCGAATTATCATCGGGAAGCGGTGTCGCGACATAGGCGCCGGCGCCGGTCCGGATATGAATCCACCCGGTTGCCTGGAGCGCAATCTCGGCTTCACGAATGGTCACGCGGCTGACCTCGAACTGTTCGGACAATTCGCGTTCGCCGGGCAGGCGGGTTCCGGGCGGATAGGTTCCGTCGTGGATGAGACTGCGGATCGTGTCGGCAATCTCTTCAAAAAGGCGGCGTTCGGCCATACTCAATCGTCTCCCCGCTCCAATGCCAAGAAGTCTATACAATCAGGTAGGACAAGTTTGAAGCCCATCACGCCCGCCGTTTCAGTTTTTCTCGCCGCATACGCGCGGGTCGGGGATTCGGTGGCCGCAAAGGAAGGCCAAGGCGCGCGCAGTCATCATTCGCTGGCTGTCCGCATCGAATTTGCCGTGACCGCCGCCGGGTACGATGAAGAGGTCGGCCGGAACCGCGAGTTCGTCAAGCCGCCGCTTGAGGTCGATCGACTGTCCAACCGGCACCACCGAGTCGGCATCGCCGTGGCCGATGAATATGGGTGGAATCTCACGGCGCAGCCAAGCGATCGGCGACATGCGGCGCGCCATCGCGTCGGCCCCATCCCCCTCCCCGATCCAGTTTGCAACCGTGGCGTGGGGCGCGCCCGAGGGGCCCTTCGTCGCTGTCAGATCGGTCGGACCATAGAAATCGACGATCGCCGCCGCGCGTTCGGCGCCGCGACATTCGGCAGGATCGATGGCATTTTCGTCAGGCAACAGCCCGGCCATCAAAGCCAGATGCGCGCCCGCTGACGTGCCCGAGACGACGATCCGGGCGGGGTCGAAGCCATAACGCTCGGCATTGGCGCTGATCCAATGCAGCGCGCAGCGCGCATCCTCGACCGCCGCCGGCGCCCGCGCCGCGCCGGCGAGGCGATATTCGACGGTAACCACCGAAAAGCCGGCGGCGATATAGGGGCGGAAGCCGGTCCAGCTTTCGGGGCGCGCGCCACGCGCCCAGCCGCCGCCATGGAAATGGATAAGGACCGGCCCCGGTCTTTCGCGAGCAGCCGAGTGAATATAAAGGTCTAGGTGCAGCGGCCTGCCGTCCGCCATTCGATAGACGGCGTCCTTGACGATTCGACCGGGTGCGATTTCACCGGTGGCCGACGCTCCCGGCGCCACGAGCGCCGCCATCGCGGCGATGCAGCAGAAGGCGAACCGGCGTGACAAGCTAGATCCGCGCCCGGATGCCGATGAAATATTTCGACCCGTAATAGTGATATTGGCGGCTGCTGCCATAGACGGGCATGTAGGTCGCCTTCGGTTCGTTGAAGATATTGATTGCCTCGAAGCGCAGCGACACGCCACGCATCAATGCCAGCGAAGCGCGAAAATCGAAGGTTTCGCTGGGCCCGACATAGCGCAGCTGGCTGTTGCCGCCGACGAAGTCCTGATAATATTTCGACCGGTAATTATAGATCGCCTGAAGCGATACGGGGCCAATTTCATAATAGGCCTGCGCCGAAAGGACGTGCTTCGAGTAACCCGACAGGCCGGCGGGTGCGATCAGCCCCGGCGATACCGTTTCGGTTTCGGGATCATAGACGTCGCCTAGGCGAACATCCTGATTCTCGAAATTGGAGTCGGCGTAGTTGTAACTGACCTTTGCACCCAGCCCGTCGAGCGGCTTGGGCAGGAAGCTGAAACGCGTCGCTGCGGTAAGTTCGAGACCGTAGATGCGCGACTTGTCGGGGCTGTTGCGGGTCTGAATAACCGGAACCGTCACGTCCTGGCCGTCGATGCTGAAGCTTTCGTCATACACTATCGGCTGGAAGCCACCCGTGAACTGTTTGTAATAGACGGTCGCCGACAACAGGCTGTCCTTGTTCGGATACCATTCTATCGCGGCATCGGCGTTCCACGACATCAGGGGTTTGAGGCGCGGGCTGCCGTTCGCTCGTGCGTTTTCGATCGCGTCCTGGACCGAGGTAAAGCTGCCGCCATCCTCGAGCGTGAAGGTCCGCCCGGCACCAAGCGCGCTAGGCGCAGGGCGCGACATCGCGCGGTAACCCGCGAGGCGCAGCAGCGTGTTGGGCGCGACTTCAAAGATTGCGTTGACGCTGGGCAGGATACGCGTCGTGCTGCTCTTGATCGTGACCGTGTCGAACTCGCCGCTGTCATCAAGCCGGATGGTCCCGTCGCCATTGTCGATGATGATCAGGTCGCTCCGCTGCCCGTTCGACGTGACATCGGTCTTGACCACGCGAACGCCGAAATTGCCGCGGATCGGAAGATTGCCGAGATCGCTTTCATATTCGGCCATCACATAGCCCGCGAGCGTATGTTCGGTGACGTCCCGGTTCGCAACCGATCGAATATCGTCGGGAAGCCCGGGATCTTCGGTGCCGAGATATTCTCGGAACAGGCAATCGGCGTCGAAAGTCGCCCAGCTATGGATGTCATTGCCCTTGGCAGAGGTCAGATAATCGCGCTGCGGGAAGGCCTGGCGGCAGAGATTGTTGATCCGCTGGTCCTCGGCCCGCGCCGGATTCTGGTTGAAGTCGCCGTTGCGGACATCATAGTCGCGGTAGGTCAGCCGCGCCCAGCGCGCACCCGCCGAAATGCTCCGCAAAAAGCCGTCCATTTCATAAATTGCGTCGACGCGCCCGGCGACAATCTCGTTGCGGCGCTTGGCCTCGTCGCGGCGGAAGCGGGCATCGTCCCAGAAGAGATCGTGGTTGTCGAGATCGAAGCGCGGATCGATCGTGATCGTCGGGACGAAGCTGCCCGGCGCAAGATCATAAGTGTAGGGAATGCGCATATTGTTGAAAACGGTGCGCACGCCGTTGACGTCGGTCGGATCGGTGCGGAGGCGGAAGTTGCGCTCGATTTCCTTGCGGATCGTCCGCGAATAGCTGCCGTCGGCGGTCAGCGTCAGCCGGTCGTTCGGCTTCCATTCGACCGACAGGCCGCCGCCCAGATATTCTTCCGACCGCGAAAGTTCGGACCCATTGGATTCGAGCGAACTCTGGCCTTCCAGATGGCGAACGATGCCGTCCGCATCATATTCGACATTCACGAGACTCCGCCGCGCTTCGGAGAGCGTCAGATCGCGACGGCTCTCGACATAGGTGCGGTCCGAATATTGAACGTCGAGGTTCACGTTGATCTGGTCCGACGGGCGCCACTGGATCGCACCGAAAGCGGCGTCGCGCTGGTCCGTCTCGCTGATCTGGCGAAAGATGCGGCTGTTCGGAATCAGATAATAGGGAATGCCGCTACCATAATCCTCGCGCGCGAGTTCGGTGCAATTGTTGCTCGGAACCACGATGTCGGCACGGCACGCGCTCCACGTCGAGCTCGCGGCATAGGTTTCCTCAGGATTGTTCGTGTCGTTGCGCTGAAAACCGATCGAAATGCCGATCGTGTCGTTCGCGAACTGATCGACATAGCTCAGCGTCCCGCGCCAGCCGGTGCCGCCCGACCCGACGATCCGGTCGCCATAGGGGTTATATTGCCCTTTGATCTCGCCCTGAATGCGACGCTTGCCGAAATCGAGCGGGCGCAGCGTGCCGATCTCGATCGTACCCGCAACCCCGCCTTCGACCAGATTGGCCTGCTGGGTCTTGTAGATCTTGATATTGTTGACGAGTTCGGACGGAAACTGATTGAAGTTCACCGAACGGTCGCCGCTGCCATTGGTCGCATCGCGGCCGTTAAAGGTTGCGTTGGACAGGAAAGGGCCGAGACCGCGAAGCGCGATTTCGGACGCATCGCCCTTCTCGCGGTGCGTCGTCGCGCCGGTGATCGTCTGAATCGCCTGACCGACCGACAGGGCTGGAAGGTCGCCGATGTCGTCCGCCGACAACGCATCGACGATCGCCGTTTCGCGGCGCTTCACATTGATCGAATTCTGGATCGTCTCGCGGATACCGGTGACGACGATTGCATCCTCTTCGGTCATCGCGGTTTCGGCAGCACCGGTGGCTTCCTGCGCCGCCGCCGGCATTGCGAGCAACAGCAGCGGCCCGGCCCCCGCCATCAACCCCGCACGGAGCGCACGAATACGAGCCTCATCCTGAACCTTCACGCCGTCTCTCCCTCGAATACCGTGATTCTGTTCTGACCAATATGGTCGAACACAACTTATTTTCTGTCAACCATTTTGTAAGCAAAATTGGACAGACCAATTTATATTTCCGCCCGCAGTCGAACTTAGGGAACGAGCTGGCTCGCCAAACCCGGCACGGCGGCAGCAAGCGCCTGCGTCACGAGCCGCGCCGTAACCTCGGCGCCGACAGTGCCCAGATGGGTATAATCGAACTTGCGCGTAACCTGTCCCCGCGCGCCCTTGCCGGTGATCGGCGGCGGCGATGGCGGCGCGGGACGTGCGGCGAGCGTGGTCCCGGCTCTGGCCGCGGCAAGCTCCTCGTCGCTCGGCGGCTCCTGCGCAAGCTGCATCGCCATCTCAGCGCCCATCTCCTGCACCTGCGCCGCGCTCAGCGCATTGAGGTCGACGAGCGGCACATCCATCGCCTTGGCGACGCTGCGCACCCGGTCCGACCAACTCGCAAGCGTATTGCGAAGCTGACCGTCGCGAAAATCGCGCCGCGTCAGCGGCGTCACGAGCACCGGGACCGCCCCCGCCGCGCGCACCTCCTCGACGAAGCGCCGTAAATTGGCCGGAAACTCGGTCGTCTCTTCGGTCCAGCGCTCGGCTTTGCTGGACTGGTCGTTGTGCGCGAACTGAATGAGCACATAGGTCGCGCGATAGCCCGGCACTTTCGCTTCGCCGAGCGCGATGTCCCAGCTCCCCTCTTGGCGGTAGCTGCGCGTACTGCGACCGCCGCGCCCGGCATTGACGCACGCCACCGACGATTTGACGTGGCCGGCACAGAAAGCGCCGCCCCAGCCGCTGTGCGGCGCCATCGTCGAATCGCCGACAAGGATGATCTTGTAGGGCGAAAGCGGTTCGGCATCGGTCCGCTCGCGCTCCCTGGCCTGCGCGCCGCCGGCAAGAGCAGCGGCGAACAGCGGAATGGCTAACCAGCGCATGTCCCGTTCCCTTCTTTTATGGATTACATCGTCACGAAAAATAGAGTCCGCCGTTCACGTCGAGACAGACGCCGGCGAGGAAGCTCGCCGCGGGGGATGCGAGATAGGCGATAGTATCGGCGACCTCGTCGGGATGGCCTTCACGGCGGAGCGGAGTGTTTCCGGCGGTAGCCGCGCGGCCCTCCGGTTTCGAGAAAATGTCGTGGAAACTGGTTCCGATCAGCCCGGGGCAGACCGCATTGACGCGGATTCCCTGCGGCCCGAGCTCTTTCGCCATCGACCGCGTGTAGGTCATCAATGCGCCCTTTGCAGTGGCGTAAACCGACGCTCCGGGGCCGCCCCCGTCGCGTCCCGCCTGGCTCGAGACGTTGACGACCGCCGCCCCCTCGCCAAGGAAAGGTAGGGCCGCCTGGAGGACGAGGAAGGCCGATTTGATGTTGAGTGTCATGACATGGTCGAAGAAGGCTTCGTCCATCTCGCCGAGCGTCTTGCGGGCGACCATTCCACCGGCAAGGTTGACCAGAATGTCGAGCCGGCCGCTGAAGGCGACGCCGACCTCGTCGAGCATCGCGCGCACAGCGCTGCCGTCGGTCACATCGGCCTGCACCAGAAAGGCTTCGCCGCCCGCATCGCGGATCGCCTGCAATGTCGCTTCCGCCGCTTCGCGACCGCTGTTGTAGTTGATCGCGACGCGCGCGCCGGCGCGTGCGAGCGCGATCGATACCGATCGGCCGATGTCCCGGCCACCGCCGGTGACGAGCGCAGTTTTTCCTTGGAGATTCATCGAATTCTTTTCCTTATTCTTGGGTGTTGCGGGGCGCAGTCGCGACGGGTTCGACGCGGCCGCCGATCAGTCGGAATGCGAGGAAGGAGAGCGGAACGATCGCCGCCGAAAGCGCAAAGATCGGCGCATAGCCATTCTTCGTGAGCACCGGCACGAGCCAGGTGGTGATCAGCGTCCCGGCGACCGCGGCGGTGCCGCTGATCCCGGCAAGACTGCCGACCGCGCCGCCACCGAAATAGTCGCTCGGCAGTGTCTGGATATTGCCGATTGCCATCTGGAAACCGAACAGGATACCCGCGATCAGCAGAACGGCGCTGAGCGGATCGTCGGCGCCGATCGTCGCGAGCAGCGCGGGGAGCATGATCGCGCAGCCAATGCCGATCGTCAGCGTGCGCGCTTTGTGGACGCTCCCGCCGGCGGCGATGATCCGCCCCGCCAGCCACCCACCGAACAAGCTGCCCAGCATCGCGCCGACGAAGGGCACCCAGGCGAACAGTCCGATCTGTTTCACGTCGAAGCCAAAGGTCTCCGCAAGGTAGATCGGCAGCCACGATACGAACAGCCACCACACCGGATCGAGGAAGAAGCGCGACAGGATCACGCCCCAGCTCTGCCGATGGCGGAGAAGTTCGCCGAGCGGCACGCGGCGATCGTCGCCCGGCCCGGTTTGGGCACGGCCGGTCAGAATATGCTGACGCTCCGCGTCACTGAGCCACGGATGCTTTTCAGGGTCGCCCTTGTAGAACCATAGCCACGGAACCAGCCAGACAAAGCCCAGTATACCGACGATAAAAAAGGTGCCGTGCCAGCCGAACTGGACGAAAAGCAATGCGACGAGAGGGGCCGAGACGATCCCTCCCAGCGATGCTCCGGCGTTGAATATACCCTGCGCGAGCGCGCGTTCGCGCGAAGGAAACCAGAGCGCATTGGCCTTGGCCGCGCCCGGCCAGTTCCCCGCCTCGCTGACCCCCAAAGTCGCGCGCAGTACACCGAGCAGCGGCATCGATCGGACAAGCGCGTGCGCCGCGATCGACAGCGACCAGAAGAGGATCGAAATGGTGAAGCCCATCCTTGTCCCGATCGCGTCGAACACGCGCCCGAACAGCGACTGACCGAAGGCATAGGCGATCATGAAGATCGTCACGAGCAGCGCATAATCTTCCTTGGTGGCGCCGATGTCTTTCGACACTTCGGGCCACATCACCGCGAGCGCGTTGCGGTCGATATAGTTGATGACGGTGGCGAGGCCGATCAGGCCGATCACGCACCAGCGCAGGCCGCCCTTCATTTTGCGCCTCCCTTGGCAAGATCGAACCGGCCGACGGGGCCGGTCCACGAATACGCCGCACCGTCGATCGTGACGCCGTGCCGGGCATCCGCCGCGACATTGTCGGAGACGGCGACCGCCAGGCGGTCGCCGCCGGCAAGCGCGATGACAACCAGGTCGGCATCGCTCAGCCGGCGGTGGTCGAGCCCGACGACGCGCGCCCGGCTGCCAACGACCGTCTCGGCCGAGGCGTCATAGGAACCATGCGGTTCGAGCAGGCCGACGAAGGTCGCGCTGCCGACACCGTCGATGCGCTGGATCAGAACGGGCTCGCGGCGCAGGTTGAACTCGGGATCGTTCGCGCCGCTTTCCGCGAGGATGAAGCGGGCGCCCGCGGGCGGCGCCATATGGTAGCTGTAGAAGCGGTTGCCCTGCATGAAGGTTAGCCGCGCTGCCTCGCCGGGCGCGCTGCCCACGCCATCGACCCACAGATGCTGATAGCCGTTTGCGGTGCCCAGCACCGGCCGCTCAATAAATTTGCGGTCAAAGACAATATCGCTGTCGATAATCTGCCCGGAAAAGTGCAGCGGCAGGTCATAGCGATGCCTGCCGCCGCCAGTTCCGTGGAGGATATCGAGGATCAATGGGTTACCAAGGCCGTCGATATCGAGCATCAACAGCGCGCGGCGGATCGCGACAGCCTTGTAAGCGCCGTCGACCTCCGCGATCGAATAGCGCGTCGGACCGACGAGGCCGCTTGCGAGCTGGTGCGTCGGAACTTTCTCTCCCGCTTTCCAGTCGCCCGCAAAATGGCTTTGTTCATCTACGACGAGCGTATTGTGCGCCACCGTCGCACTTGCCCAGCTGTCGTTTTCAGGGAGGTAACGCCCGCCGCGCTTCGCCTCGACATTCAGAAAACGCGCCGCGCCATAATCGGTGACGACCGCGCCCGTCTCGTCATAATAGAGCCAGTTCAGCCGGTCGAAATGTCCATGCCCCATGCCCTGGACGGTATTTTTGACGACGAGCAGCGGACCGGTCGCCGTCGGGCGATCGCGCAACAGAACGAGCGCCCCGCCCTTGCCGTCGGGCCCGTCAGAAAGTAGCCGCGAAGCAAAAGGCCACGGTCTGGCCTTGCCTGCCGCTACGTCCGCCGCCAGTGCCTCTCCCGCGGGCGTCAGCACCGTACGCCCCTGCCACTGAGCGATCGACAGAAAGGCGGGATCGCGCGTCGCGGCATAGGCGATTGCAACCGCATGATAGAGCTCATCGGTGCGCAAGCTCTTGTCGGGCATCGCATCGTTGATCGGAAGGAAGTAGCCGTCATGGGTGAGGTCGATGGCAGTTCGCACGGCTTTCAGGACGATGCCGCCGCGATAGTCGAAGATCTTGCGCTGCGGTTCATTGGCGTCGATCGCCGCGGCGAAAACGACGAAGGGCATCAAGGCATAGCGCTGATAATAGGGGCCTTCGGCGTAATAGCCGTCCGGCGAGAAGAGCAGATCGAGCTGGCGAAGGAAGCCGGTCTTGCCGCTCTTGTCGAGCCCCAGCAAAGCCTTCTCGACCAGATCGCGGTCGCCCAACAAATAGCCCGCGAGCCCGACTCCCGCACAGGCCCAGGTCGCATGATTATGGATGCGGCCAATCACCTCGGGCGACCCGTCGGACAGGAATTTCGCCATCGGACGGATCGCGCCATCGTCGATGCGCGCTCGCTCTGCGGGGGTCAGCGCGTCGCGGATCTGCGCATAGCCCTGCACCGCATTGACGAGGAAGACGCTGTCGTTGAGGCTCTGCCAGAACAGTCGTCCGGCCGCCTGATTCGCCGCCGCCGGGTGGGGCCCAAGCGTCGGGTAAAGTTTGGCATAGGCGAGCAGGATATCGCGGACATGGTCGCGGTAGCGGACGTCGCCGGTGAGCCGGTAAAGCTGACCGCCCTCGAAGATGATCCGGTAATTGCGTTTATGCTGTTCGTGCGTGAAGCCGCCGCCCGGATCTTTCGGCACGGGCACGTCGACTCCCGCCCGGATCGACGCCTCGACATCGCGTTTCGCTGCGTCGACTTCAGCGGCGAACAGCGGCGGATAGGCGGCGGCGTCCACAGCAGGAAGCGGCGGAACAGCAGTGGCGGCCGCGGCGGGCATGGCAGCAGCGAGCAGCAGGGCGAAGGATCGCGTCATGGCCGTGCCTCCATGACATTGTTCGACAAATCTGCGCGCAGCGGCCCTTCGTAGACCAGTTCTTCGACCCTCGGCGCGGGAGTTTCGGCAAAGGCATTGCCGCTGATCCGCGTGTCGGGGGTGCCGACCGAATGGATAACGGCGACCGCGCCAGATCCCGCAAAATTATTGGCCGCGATGCGAACATGCTGCGCGCCCGAGATGCGCAGCGAGATGCCGTCGGCGCCGCTGTCGGCCACATTCGATCCGGTCATTGCGAACCACGGGCCGAAGGTGCTTTCGTCCTTCCCTTTGCGCAGCAGGTCGGCAATCATCGCGACGGCGGCAAAGCTGCTGCCCTCGATCGTCAGCCGCTCCATCGGATACCAGCCTTTCGGCTCCTGTTCACCGGTGCCGTCGATCACGACGCCCATGTCGGCGAAGGTACTTCTCGCGATCATGATATCGTCGGCGAAGGTGCCCGGCGCCATCGCGACTCCGGCCAGGCGCCCCTTGCCCGGTCCGCGCACCGACACGCCATCGAAAGCGATCGCATAATTGGGAGCGACGCCGGATTCGACCGCTATCAACGGCCCACCGCCTTTCGCTGCATGCGCGTCGACCGCCAGATTTTCGAGCCGCAAACCGCCTCCCCCGATTACCCGCGCAAGCTGCGAGGCGATATGGAGCACGGGTTTTGCATCCTTCGCGCCGGCGATGGTCAGCCGGTGCCGCACCGCAAGCGGAGCCGGAACGTCGTACGTGCCTGTCGCAAGTGTCAGCGTGTCGCCCGCCTGTGCGTCGGCAACCGCGGCTGCGAGCGAGGCGCCCGCGGCAACCGGGCGCGCGACACCGGCGCCGAACGCAGCTTCGGGCGCTGTGCTTCGATACCAGCTGGCACCCACTTCGTCGCGCGTCACCGGACGAAGATCGCGCGGTGCGCCAATGGCGGCGAGCGCCGGGTCGGTCGGATACAGCAGACCGTTCGCGCCGCGTTCGAGCGCGATCTCGCGCTGCTCGACTCCTGCGCCAAGCAGCGGCCGTGCTACTGTGGCCTCGACATTGTCGACCAATGCAATGCCGCCGATTGCGCCTCCCGCCCGAAAGGGATCAGTCCCCTTCGCCCCGACGATCAGGTTGCGATCGAACCGGCTGTCGACGGGCGGGGCCGAGCGTTCGGCATCGGCACCGGCCGCGAAGGTGATGCGCGCGGCGTCGATGATGCTATTGCCCTCGATCCGCGCATTGACGACCTGGTGATAGCGATTGATCACCGAATTGGGGACGCCGTTCATCACGCTGATCGCGCTCTTGAACGAGGTGCCGGCAAGCCCCTCCAGATAATTGTCGCGTACGATCTGATCGCGATTGATCACACGCACGCCGCCCGTATCGGGAACCCTCTGGCCGAAGAAGATGTTGCGTTCGACGATATTGCCGTTGCCGTGTCGGAGCACGAAAGCGCCCTGCGAGGCGAGCACAAGATTCTCGCGAATGATATTGCCGCCCGATTTGACCGAGACGATCTCGACCTCGCCGCTACAGCGATCGAACATATTGCGCTCGACGACTGTGTGACTGTCCGACAGCGATTCCTCGCTCGTTCCGATGCGGATCGTCTCGCCGCCATTCGATCCGAGCGGCGGGCGCGGTCCGAAATAATTATGGTCGATGCGGTGCCGGTTATCGAGCGGATCGCCCGCCTTGCGGATGACCGCCAGCGTCACTCCGCTGTTCGTCTTGCCCTCGAAATGCGAATGATCGACGCGGTTTTCCGTGCCATAGAGCGCAACCCATATATCTTCCGCGCGGCGGTCGGCCTTGCTGAAGCCATCGATCACCACCTCGGTGACGCGCGAATCGCGCGCCAGATCGGCCGAATTGCGCCGAAAGGAGATGACCTCAGCGGTCGGGCTGGCGCCGTCCTTGAAGACGAGCCCCGACACGACGAGATGGCGCCCCGCCAGCCGCAGGTTCGATTGACCGGTCAGAATGACCTTGCCCTTGGTCTGCGCCGCGAGGGTGATCGGCTTCGCCGCGGTGCCGGTGCCGACGAACAGCGCCTGGAAGTCGCGCCATTCACCGTCGGCGAGCAAGATGGCGTCGCCTGGCTTCGCCGCCTTGACCGCCGCACGGAACTGCGCGGGATCGGACACGAGCAGGTCGCGTGCGTTCGCCGGCGCAGCGACCGAAGCGAGAAGCGCGAGGATCAGAACCGAACCGATTTTCACTGCCTCATCCTCTTATCTTGCCCTGCGCCGACATCGCGGCCGCCCTAAAAACGAACCGACGCGCCAAAGGTAATCCGGCGATCGGGCAGCCCCTCGAAGCACAGCAACGCGCCGTCGTTGACGCAATATTGCGAGATTTTCGACTTGGAGAGATTGACCCCCTCGACCCCGATGTTGAGGAAGTCGTTGACGTCGTAGGAGATGCTCGCATTGAGCTGCCCCCGCGCCGCGGTCACGACGGGAAAGCCGAAAGTGCTCGCAAGCGTCGCGCCGCCGACCGTGTCCCGCGTCCGGAAGGCGCTCCGCCATGTGTAGCGGGCGCGGGCCGACAATCCGTATTTCTCGTAATAGAGCGTCAGATTATAGGCGTGTTTGGAAAAGTCGAGCAGACCCTGCTTCGCGGTCACCGGCACGAAATCGGCATCATCGTAGATGCCGTTGATCGCGTTGAAGATATCGGTGCCGCGCGTCGCCGACGTGTTCACTGCCTGGCCACCACCGAATTTCTGATAGGTGTAGTTGGCGACGATGCCGAAGCCCGAGGCAAAGCCCAATGCATCTTCGAACTGCGACAGGTCATATTGCAGCGCGACCTCGACGCCCGTCTGGGTTGTGCTGCCGCTGTCGTTGATCGTCGTCAGGATCGGGACACACATGCCCGATCCACCGATCGGCGAGAGCTGGTTGCGAAACGCGATCGGGTTATAGATGCCGCCGCCCTCGCACGGCGCGGTGATGTCGCGATAGCCATTGGCATCGAGCGGCGCGTCTTCGAGCTGCGTGACGAAAAGGTCGGTACGCTTCTTGTGGAACACGCCGACGCTGAGCACCGACGACCGCGCGAAATACCAGTCGATCGATGCATCGTAGGAGGTGACGGTTTCGGGGCGCAGGTTCGGATTGCCGATCGAGACCGCCGCGTTTTCGCTCGTCACGAACGATACCGAGGTCGACAACAGGTCGAAATCGGGGCGGTTGATGTCGCGGCCCCAGCTGGCGCGCAGCAGGATATTGTCCGCAACATCGGCGACGAGGTTGAGCCGCGGCAACAGCTTGCTGTAGCCGCCCCGGGTGACGACCTGTGTCACATTGGCGCCGGTGATCGAATTGCCGATCGAATCGAGGCTGGTGTCGAGCCAGCGAAGACCGAAATTGCCGCGGACCGGGCCGATCTCGAAATTGGCCTGACCATAGACCGCGTTGGTCGTCTCGTTGATCGAGAAATAGCCCGCCGAATTGGCCGATGCGTCGTTGAGTGCGCGCTGGCCGGGCGCCGCCAGCAAGGCGGCGCGCAGGATGTCGAGTGTACCCTCGCGATCGCTGAAGGCGCGGTTGGGGTCGATAAGCAGAAAGTCCTTGAAGAAAAGCGTCCGGCCGTCGGCGTCGCCGAAATTGTTCGGACCGCGAACCAGCAGATCGGCAAACAAGGTGCCGCGCGGACTGTCGTTGAGGCTGCTGAGCGTGAGCGTCGAGCCGACATCGTTGAAGGTGCTGGACGACCGGTTGAAGCGATAGCCGACGTCGAATGAGGTGAAGAAGGGCGTCAGGTCGGCGACATCGAGCGACAGATCGATGCGCGCCGCGTCTTCCTTGTTGCGCGTGCTGTCATTGCCGATCGACACCTGCTGCAACACGACATTGGCGGGGTCGAGCAATTGTTCGACCGTCGGCGCAAAGGGCGAGTCAAAATTGATCCCGAAGGCAAGCGATCCGCCCGACAGGTCGTAGATGAAGGGAACCGCATTGTCGTTCCCGGTGAAGACCGGAGCATTGGGGTTGAGGAAATTCAGCGTCGTGCTGAGATCGGGATTTCGTGTATTCGAAATCGAACGCGATGCCTCGACACGTCCGGTCAGCCGCCCGGCGTCGAACTCGGTGCCGAGCCGGTAGATTTCGCTCTTGGTCAGGCGGGCCCCGACGTCGCTCGAGAAGCGCAGATTGGGGTCGTCGCGATCGACCGCGATATTGGGCTCGATCGTGCCCGTCTCGGCGACCCGGATACTGCCGAGCTTCACGCCGTCGAGCGAACCGAAATCGACGGTCTGGAAGGATGTCGGAACGCTGTAGTCGAGCAGCGCATTGACCCCCGACCCCTGAACGCGCGAGCTGTCCTGCCGCCGCTGCTGGTCGTTATAGATGGTATCGAAATAGAATTTCACATGATCACTCGGCGCCCATTCGAGCGTTCCGGCGAAATTCTTCGTCTCATATTCGAAATTTTCGAGCTCCTGGTTGAGGAACTGGATGCCGACGAAGTCGAAGTCCTGGGCGGCCGGGCGGCGCGTCGGCTGATTTTCAGCGACGCCGCTGCGGACGACGGTTGCGTTGACATTTTCGACGAGGCCGCCGTCGCGGTCGACACGCGGGCGGAAGGATGTCGCCTCCTGCTGGGTGTAGCTACCGCTCACCACCAGACCGATCTCCCCGATGCCGGTCGACCATTTGTCGCCGAACGTGGCGGAAATGCGTGGCCGGACGCTCTTCGACAGCTCACTATGCTCGCCCTGGATGCGCGCCGCGAGGAGCATGTCCTTCAGGTCGAGGGGGCGGATCGTGCGCAGGTTGATGGTACCGCCGACCGATCCCTCGATCGTCTTCGCTTCGGACGCCTTGGTCACTTCGACCGACGCGATGATGGAGGCGCTGACGTCCTCGAAGCTGATGCCGCCCCGCCCCGAACCCGACCCGACGGTCGAAACGCCGTTGATTTCGACGCGATTGTCGTTGGTACCGCGAATCTGGACCCCGGTGCCGACCCCGGCTTCGCGCGTGATCTGTACCCCGGTGATATTTTCGAGCACTTCGGCGAGATTCTGGTCGGGCAATTTGCCGATGTCTTCGGCCTGAATGACTTCGATCAGATTGTCGGCGTTGCGCTTTTCGGTCAGTGCGCTCTGCAGCGAGCTGCGGATGCCGGTCACTACGATCGCATTGTCGTCGACTGCCTCGCCCTGCTGCGCCTCAGCCCAGGCGGCGGCAGGCGTGAGCAGCGCGCAGAGCGCAACCCCCGAAACCAGCGCAATCGCCAGCCCATTCCCCCGCGCCTCGCGGCACTGCCCGATCGAATCCCGCATTATGCCTCTCCCCAATTGGCTTGGTATTTTGGCTAGGCATAATCTTCATACCTATATTGTCAACACTCCAAAGATTTTATCCTCATTTTTGTCCTACCACTTTGTTGTCAATCTCCATCCGCCACCCACGCCGCCACCGCGATGAGGCGATGAATTCGCCCCGACCGGCTTTCGGCAAGCGCGTGGAATATTTTCGCCGTCAAGCAGGTCGTCGCACAGCGATCCGTCGAAGCTATCGTGATCGCCATTCTCTCACGGACCGTCCGGCGCAATGTGGGGTGTGTTCACACTCAGCTGGGATGGGCTACTACAGGACGGCATCTGCCCCTGCCGCCTCTCGCTGCTGCCCAGGCACAGGGCCAAACGCCGGGAATATGGTCCGGCAAAGACGCTCTACAATCGTTGGAAGCGGTGGAGGGACGAGAGGATCTTCATCTCCGCCGGAACCCTCGTCGCGACCGACATCTTCTGGCTCTGATCAGCGAGTCCTGACGATCGGAATCGCCTTTCCAGCAAATCCATGCGCTCAACGGTTCCATCCCGCGTCACGCGCTGCGCGCTCTGCGTCGGCGTCGAGCGGATCGCCCGCCATCATCGCAGCGGCGGCGGCGGCCAGATCGCCGGACGACGCCTGCCGATAATCGCCGCGCGCCTGTCCGCGAACCGTGCGTTCAAGCAGCCAGCGACCATCGTCATGGCATCCGATGCCGTCGAGCGCGTCGCTTTCGAAGCTGCGGCAATAGCGGCCATCCTTGTCGCGAAAGCTGATCCCGATCCGCACCGCCGCCTCGCGCGGCTGGTTCGAAGCGAGCCGGGTTTCGAGCGCGTTGGCAATCGGCCCTGTCGCGACCAGTGCGCCATCGACAACCGCTACCGGTCCGGCGGGCGCCCACGGCATCGAGCCGAGGGTGATGCCGAGAACCAGCGACGCCGCGATAGCTGCCCAATGAGCCGGGTTGAACCGGCTGCGCCTCGCCTGACGGCGGTCGACTAGACTGGTGTCGACGGTGCCGTCGGCGGAGAGCAATGCTTTTAGTCGGTCGGGAACGGCCTCCGCGACAATCGGCCCGAAATGCGCCGTCAGCCGCGCCTTCAGCGCGCGATGCCGTGCGATCTCGGCGGCGAGCGCCGTATCGGTTTCCGCCGCGCGTTCGATCCGCCGTTCCGTCAGATCGTCGAGTTCGCCGTCGACGAACGCCGCGATGATAGCCGGGTCGAAGCTCATGCCGCCTCTCCCAGCAGGTGCATCAGCGCGTCGCGTCCGCGCGCGAGGCGCGAGGTAACGGTGCCGATCGGTACCCCCAATATGTCCGCCGCCTCGCGATAGGCATAGCCTTCGACGAGCACGAGCATGACGACCTCGCGCTGTTCGTCCGGCAGGCGCGCCATCGCGCCGCCGACATCGTCGCGCAACGCGCCGGCTTCGACCTCTGCCGCGCCTTCGCCCGCGACCTGAAGGATTGCATCGTCGATCGGCGTGTGAGCGCCGCGCCGGTGAGCGGCGCGGCGATTGTCGATCCAGAGATTGCGGGTGATACGGTACATCCAGCTATCCAGTCTTGTTCCTCGTTGCCATTGATCCCGCGACTTGAGCGCGCGCTCGATCGCGGCCTGACACAGGTCGTCGGCATCGCTGACCTCGCGGGTCAGCCCCCGCGCGAAACGGCGCAGCCGCGGCAGCAACTCGATCAGTTCCTCTTCAAAGCGCATCGTCGCCTTTTCTCTTTGTCCGAGGAAGAAACGACCGCCTTCTATCGTTTCTTCCGCATCATGCTAAAATTATTCGAGATGACGGTCTCAGGCCGTGTCGTCCCGACCCGAACGAGGAAACGCGATGCGATACGCTGCCGCCTTGATCCTGATCGCCTGTGTCGCCGGCGACGTCCCGGGCGTCATGGCCCAGATCGGCGTCCCGTCGGTTCGACTGCCCGACGCGACGCGCAATCTTCCGTCGCTGCCCGACGTCGGCATCGAACCGCTGATCGCGGTTGAACATTTGCCGGAACAGCTTCGCCTCGACCGGATCACGCGCTTGCTGCGCGACCACGGCGACCGGGTCGAGCTCGATCGCGCCGGGCAGCCGGCGGTGCGCGGGATACTCGTCGCGACCGGCGTCGATGATGCGATGATCGAGCGGGCGGCAAAAAAGGGGTTCCGCTTGCTCGACCGCGATCGCATCGAGGGCCTCGACCTCCAGGTTATACGCTTCCGCATTCCCGGCGGGCGCAGCCTCGCCCGCGCGCAAAAGCAGCTCGCCAAACTGCTCCCCGGCGCCGCCGTCGACGTCGACAATATCTATTTTGCAAGCGGTGCCGGCGGCCCGCTGCCGGGCACGGCGCTCGCCACGTCGATCGCGCCCGGCAAGGCGTCACTCGGCCTGATCGATGGCGGGGTCGCGGCGCATCCGTCGGTGGCGGGGCGCGTCGAGCAGCGCGGATTTGCGGCCGGCGCGCCCGCGGCAAGCCGCCACGGCACCGCGGTTGCGTCGCTGTTGATCGGGACCGGGGCGGTGCGCGGCGCGGCACCTGGGCAACGGCTGCTCGCCGCCGACGTCTATGGCACCGACCCTGCGGCCGGCAGCGCAAGCGCCATCGCGCGTGCGCTAGGCTGGCTGGTACAAAACCGCGTCGCGGTAACGACCGTCAGCCTCGTCGGACCGGACAACAAGCTTCTTGCGATGGCCGTATCGCGCGCGCAGGCGCGCGGTATGCTGATCGTCGCGGCGGTGGGCAACGATGGCCCCGCCGCGCCGCCCGCTTACCCCGCCTCCTACCGGGGCGTGCTTGCCGTCACCGGTGTCGATACCCGGAATCGCGGCTTGCCCGAGGCTGGCCGCGCGCTTCATGTCGATTTTGCCGCGCCGGGCGACGCGGTGCTGGCCGCGACGGGCAGCCATAGCGCCGAGCGCCTGCGCGGAACGTCGTTCGCGGCGCCGCTCGTCGCCGGCCGGCTGGCGCGTCTTTATCCCGCCCCGGCAATCGATCGCATCGCTCCCGCCATCGCCGCGCTCGTGATCGAGGCGCGCGACCTCGGCAAGAAGGGCCGGGACAAAATCTATGGTCATGGCCTGATCTGCGGGACGTGCGGCGGCCGCTGAACCTCTTCGCGAATTTTTTTGGGAAGAAAATCCAAACCGCTCTCGTTCTCTCCCCAGGCCCACCCCCTCCCGGGCCGCAAGACCAGGAGAAGAGCAATGGCAAAACCTATCGTCATTCCCGCTATCGCATTCGCCGCGGCGGCGATGGCCCTTTCGGCACCGGCTTCGGCGCAACTGCTTGGCGGCAGCGGCGGCCTGGGTGGCAGCCTCGGCGGCAGCTTGGGCGGCACCCTCGGCAATCCTGCCGGACCGATCGGCAGCACGCTCGGCACAGACGGCAGCCTGACCGGATCGGGCCGCGGCGAAGCGAATATCGATCGCCGCTCGGGGCGCGTCCAGGGCACAGGCGGCGGCGACGCCCACGGCACGCTCGGCGGCAATGGCAGTCTGATCGGCCGCACGATCGGCGGCGATGCCAACGGATCGGGCGGCACCTCCGGCAACGGCAGCGTCGATGCGCAGGCTGTCGGTACCGATTTCATCGCCGAAACCGCGCGCGGGACGGTGGGAACTGCACGGGGTACCGCTTCGACCGTCGCCGGCACCACACGCGGTGCGGTCGGGACTGTCCGCGACCGAGCCGGTTCGACGCTGTCAGACGTCTCGGGCAGCGCCGGCACCGCCGGCTCGGCCGCGGGCAGCTTCCAGGGCAGCCTCGGCCAGCTCGCCGCCGCGGGCAGCGGGGCCGCGAGCGGTAACGGCATGTTCGCGGTTGCTCCCGGCATGCCCGTCACCGATCCGCGCGGAAAGGTGATCGGTTACGTCCAGCAACTGCGCCAGACCGGCCAAGGGGTCGTGCAGGCGGTGACGGTCGAGGTCGGCGACCGCGTCGCGACGCTTCCGGCGGCAAGCTTCGCCGGGTCGGGGGAAGTGCTCGTCTCCGGCATGACCAAAGGACAGCTTAAGAGTGCAGCCAGGCAGCGGGAAACCGCCGAGTAGAATTCGACTGGGCTGGTCGGCGAACGCGACCCTGACATCGCCGGCTATGAACTGGGCGGACCATCGCGGTCCGCCCTTATTCTTGTCCATACCTCGCGGCCGACCCTGTCTTGGTGAGATCGGCCTGGAGATGCGCGTAAAATGCCACAGTTAATATTACGATTCATTTGCATTAGCAGCCAGGCGAATCAGACGAACAAGGGGAAGACATGATCATCACGCGCCCGCTCTTAATCGGCCTTTTAACGACCGCAGCCTCGCCGGCGTTCGCGCAGGATGCGCTGCCGCGGGATGATCAGCGCAAGACCGACATCGTCGTCGTCGCGACCGGCCAGACGTCCGCCGATTCGGCTACCAAGGCCGAAACGCCGATCATCGAGGCCCCGCAGACCATTTCGATCGTCAGCCGCGAGGAAATGGACGTGCGCGCGGTCGGCACGGCCAGCGACGCGCTTGCCTATACCGCAGGCGTCAACGTCGAATCCTATGGCATCGACAGCCGCACCGACGAAATCGTCGTGTGCGGTTTCGGCGTCAGCCCCGGCATCGCCGCCGGACCGCTCGCGCGCCGGGTGCGCGACTATACGCCCGACGCGGGCGCCGATCCGATTCCCGCGGGCGCCCCGGCGCACGGCTTCGCGACCGGTGGCGCCGATGCCTTTCTGACTTTCGTGGCGACGCGGGTGCGGCCAGCCGTCGCGGCGCACTGGCGCGTCGATTCGCGCCGCGAAACGCTCGCCGGACACAGTTTCGGCGGGCTCGCGGCGCTGTACGACCTGCACCGCTTTGCGCATTTCGACGCCTATGCGGCGATCAGCCCGTCGCTCTGGTATGGCGGCGGCGCGGCGCTGCCCGCAATCGAACCAGCGGCCCGGCGCGGCATCCGCGTCCTGATCGCCAGCGGGTCGCGGGAAGGCGGCCCCGCTTCCGGCCCCGGCGGCGAGACGGCGGCCGAAACGCTGCGCGCCGCAGGCGCCGACGCACGCTATGACCGGCTGGCGGGCCAGTCGCACGGCAGCACGATGCTCGCCGCGATGGGCGCCATCGTCGAACTCGCCTTTGCACGGGGGAACAGCGAATGATCGCCTGGATCGGCGGCGCGCTCGTCGTGCTCGCCTCGACGATGCTCTATGCCGCATCGCCCAACCAGAAGCTGCTGACCGCCATACCGCCGCGGCGGGCGCTGGCGTGGGGCGGCGGCGGGCTGTTCGTCCTCGGCGCGTTGTTGATCGGCCGCTGGGCGGGACCGGCGACGACGGTTTTCATCGCGCTGACGCTCGCGATGTTCGTCTGGTCGGTGGTGCCGCTCGGCATCGCGTGGCGGCGCGGGGCACCGGGAGGGAAGGCATGACGAAGCCGCTGACGAGCCGCGACTGGTTCGGAAAATCGAGCGCCGGACTGATCCTCGGCTTCCTGCTTGCGCTCGGCTGTTCGGGCCTGTTCAAGTTGACCTCGGGTCTTGGCGAAACCTTCTTCTCGACCAAGGGGCAATTCTCGATGTGGATGATCGCCCCCGTCTGGGCTCTGATCCTCAGCTTCTGCTTCCTGTTCGGTTCGCCGGCGCGCGCCTGGGGCTGGCTCGCGGTCGCCAATATGCTGCTATGGGGGGCGCTCTGGGCGCTTGGAGGACTGACGCCATGAAGATCCGCACCGACATCGTGAAGATGTACAAGGAGATTCACGGCTGGGTCGGGATCGTCTCCGGCCTCGCGCTGTTCATCGCCTTCTACGCCGGCGCGATCACCATGTTCGAGGAACCGCTCCAGCGCTGGGCCTCGGCGCCGACGGCGCTCGCGCCGCCGCCCTCGCTGGAGCGCACGCCCGCACTCGTCGCAAAGGCGCTCGCCGCGCATCCCGAGGCGGCCAAGGATTATGAAATCCACGTCGCCATCGGACCCGACCGCCCCGCGCGCATGTCGTGGGAGGTCGAAGCGCCGGGCGCCGACGAGCATGCGCCGCGCGAAACCGTCTATGCCTCGCTCGCCCCCAACGGCAGCCTGCAAATCGAGCGCGAGGGGCCTTCGCCCGTCGCGCAGTTCGTCGACGTGCTGCACCAGCAGGTCGGCCTGCCCTTTGAGCATGAGGTCGCGATGCCGATCATGGGCGCGATCGCACTCCTCTATACGATTGCCATCGTCTCTGGCCTGATCGTGCTGTTGCCGAGCCTGGTCAGCGACCTGTTCGCGCTGCGCGTCGGCCGGAACGTCAAGCGCATGTGGCTCGACGTCCACAATGTCCTCGGGCTGTTCAGCATCCCCTTTCACCTGGTCATGGCGCTGACCGCGATCGTCTTTGCCTTTCACGACCAATTCTATGATTCGCAGGCGCTGGCCTTCGGCGGCGGCGAGCGCCGCCCGCCGGTCAGCGCGCCGCCGCCGCCCGCCAATCACGCGCCCGTCCTCGCCCCCGCCGACGTCGTGAAGCGCGTCGCCGACCAGGCGCCGGGCTTCACATTGCTTCAGATCGCCTATGCGCAGGGCCGCGACGGCGCTCCAGTGCTGCGGATCGCCGGGCGCGACGCGCGCTATGGCCATCGCGGCCCGACCTACGGCCTTGCCGAACTCGACCCGCACAGCGGCGATTTCAAGGAAACCGACTATATGCCGGGGCGGCAGGACGGCTGGTCGGCGACGATCACCAGCTTTTTCGCGCTGCATTTCGGCAATTTCGGTGGCGAGCCGATCCGCTGGTCCTATTTCCTGCTCGGCCTTGCCGGCGCCTTTCTTTTCTACACCGGCAATTTGCTGTGGGTCGAATCGCGGCGCAAGCGTGAGCGCAAGCAGGGACTGCCCGAACAGACGAAGGCGACGCGCATCCTCGCCGCGCTGACCGTCGGGGTGCCGCTCGGCTGCATGGCGGGGATTTCGGTCACGGTCGCCGCCGCGAAGCCGCTAGGGCTCGGAGCGAGCGAAGGCATGCACAGCCTGATCTATTATCTGGTCTTCCTGGCCTTCACCGCCTGGGCGCTGATCCGCGGCGCGCCGCGCGCTAGCATCGAACTGACCGCGGGCTGCATCGCCGCGATGCTCTGCATCCCCGCCGCGACGCTGTTGACGTTCGGGTCGCACCCGCCGGTCCTGCCGCTGATCGACGGCGTCGCGATCGCCATCGCCTTCGGTCTGGCGAGTATGATCGGGCCGGCGAGACGGCGAATCCGATCGGGGCCGCGCGACAGCGTCTGGTCGCTATCGAACCGGCCGTCCTGAGGTCACAAGACATGGCAAGCGGCAATCAGCTCTCGCGAGCCGGGGCGCCGAATATCAATTGAATTTTGGCGCCCGATGCCGCGTCCATGATGCGGAGCTTTCCCCGGTGCAGCGAAACGATCGCGTCGACGAGCGACAGGCCGAGACCATTTCCCGGCTCGGAGGCGGTGTCGGACAATCTGAAGAATCGTTCGATCACCTTTTCGCGGTAAGTGGGCGGGATGCCGGGGCCGGTATCGGATATCTCCACCGTGATTTCCGGTCCTCTTCTGTCGGCACGGACCGTCACCGTGCCGCCCTCGCCGCCATATTTTACCGCATTGTCGAGCAGGTTCGACACGGCCTGGAACAGCAGGTTGGGATCCGCCTCGAGCGTCAGGCCCGAAGCTATCTCGCTCGCAATGCGCTGGCCGCGCGCTTCGGCGCCGGGCATATGATATTCGATCGCGTCGGCGAGCAGGGCCGACAGGTCGACGGTTCGGAAGCCGGCGAGATGTCGTCCGCTCTCGATACGCGCGATGCGCAGCAGCGCATCGAAGATCGACTGGAGCCGCTCCGCTTCGGCCACCGCCTGTTCGGTGAGCTGCTGGCGCTCGCGCTCGTCAGACGCGACACGCAAATCGTCGAGATCGGCATGCAGCCGCGCGAGCGGCGTGCGCAGTTCGTGCGCGACATTGTCCGACACGCGGCGGACCGCCTCGACCGCCTCCTCGATCCGCCCCAGCATCTGGTTGAGCGTTCCGGCAAGCTCGTCGAAGTCGTCACCGGTGCCGCGGAGCGGAATACGCTCGTCGAGGCTCCCCGCCATTACCCGGCGCGCGGCGCGGGTCACGGCCTCGATCCGGCGCGCGACCGCGCGGCTCATTGCGAAGCTTCCGGTGAGGGCGAGCGCTGCCGCAATCAGGATCAGCCATGCCGAACCGATGGTGAAAAGCTCGTCCCGATCGTCGATATCCTCGACATCGCGTCCGACGAGCAAGCGCGCGCCATCGCCCAGACGGCGTTCGACGACGAGCGCTTCATAATCCTGTTCCTGCCCCGCCAGATAAACATCGGCTTCCAGTGTCGTCCAATCGCCGATCGGCGTAGCGGGCCAACTCGGCAGCGTTGCGGTCACCGTGCGGCCATTTGACGCAACCAGTGCGTCGAAGGCACGGCGAGGACCGGTGCTGCGGCGCACCTCGAGCGCGCGCAATAGTGCATCGCGCCCGCCGGCACGGTCGATGGCGGTCAGATCGCCCGCTTCGCGCCGCACGAGCGCCGCCTCTTTCAACAGCGGCTGATATACGCCGATCCAATAGGCCGCGCCGAACAAAATGGCGGTCGAGGTCAGGAACAGTGCGACATAGATCAACCCGAGCCGCAGGGTCAGGCTATGCCAAATTTTTCCGCCGGGACGGCCAGTCACGCGGCGGACCGCATAACATAGCCCGTTCCGCGCACGGTGTGGATCAACGGCGCTTCGTACCCCCGATCGATCTTCTGACGCAGGCGGCTGACGTGCTGGTCGATGATGTTGGTCTGCGGGTCGAAATGATAATCCCAGACATGTTCAAGCAGCATCGAGCGCGTAACAACGCGGCCCTCGTTACGCGCGAGATAGGCGAGGACACGAAACTCGCGCGCGGTAAGGTCGATCGCATGGCCTTGCCGCCGTACCTGCTGGCCGAGCAGGTCGACCTCGAGATCGCCGACCTTCAGCCTCGTTTCAGCAACAATGGCGGGTCCCCGGCGCCCCAGGACGTCGATGCGCGCGATCAGTTCCGACATCGCGAACGGCTTGGTCAGATAATCGTCGCCGCCCGCGCGCAAGCCCATGACGCGCTCGTCGACCTCTCCGAGCGCGCTCAGGAACAGCACCGGCGTCGTATCGCCGGTCGCGCGGATCGTCTGGACGATCGTCAAACCGTCGACGTTCGGCAGCATGCGGTCGACTACGATCAGGTCGTAGGATTCGGACGCCGCACGCAACAGCCCCTCGCGCCCGTCGCTTTCAAGCCTGAAAAGATGCCCGGCAGCTCTCAGGCCCTTGCCGATATGCTCCGCGACGCGGGCATCGTCCTCGATCACCAGGATTTGCATCACGCCCTCAATACCGGCTGACAGGCCGGATCGCCAGCGGCCGGGCGAACATGTCTAAAATCAAATGCTGGCTCCATCGCTGCGTCAGGCCGCCCTGCCACTGCCGGTTCCGCAAGGAGCGGACAATGGCCCGGACACGGCGACAGGTATGGAAAGGGGCTCGCGACGAACCCGCACGGCAACGCACGATGCTGTCGATCTTCGACCTCGACCGCACCCTCACCGTCCTGCCGACCTACACGCCCTTCCTGTGGTTCGCCGTGCGCAGCCGCGCGCCGTGGCGCGTGCTGCTGCTACCGCTGCTGCTACCCGTCGCGATCCTCTATGCACTCAAGCTGATCCCGCGCCGGCGGATGAAGCAGACGATGCACCGCGTCGCTTTGGGCGGCACCCTTCCGGAGCGGGAGGCCGCGCGGCTCGCCGACCGGTTCGCGCGAGATCTGCTCTCTCGCGGTCTGTATGCAGAAGGCGTCGCGCTGATCGAGTCCGAACGGCAGGCGGGTCGGCGGATCATTCTCGCAACCGCAGCACCGCATGTCTATGCTGCTGCGCTGGCCCGGCGGCTCGGTATCGCCGATGTCGTCGCGACCGCGTCGAGCTGGCGCGATGGGCAGCTCACATCCGAAATCGCGTCGGCCAATTGCTACGGCACCGACAAGCGCGCGATGGTCGAAGCATTCATGGCACAGGCGGGCCTGACGCGCGAGGCTGCGCATATCCGCTTCTATTCGGACCACGCGTCCGACCTGCCGATGTTCGAGCTCGCCGACGAGGCCATTGCGGTGAACCCTTCGGCAAAATTGCGCGGCATTGCGGCGACGCGAAGCTGGACAGTGCTGGACTGGCGGCGGTGAGCGCGATGCACATCGGCTTTCTCTTCAACCATCATGGCGCCCATCAGGTCGCGCACGCGCTGCCCGTCGCGCTGGCGCTGCTGCGCCGCGGGACCAACGCCAGGGTCAGCATCTTCGTGTCCGATGGCTGTGAAGGCGAGGTCCGGAGAATGGCGGCCGCGACACCCGGCCCGGCTCCGGCCATCGTGCGTTTGCGCGCACCTTCCGGACTCGCGCGCGCCGCAAACCGCGTTAGCGGGCGCGCAATCCCCACCGACATCATCTCGACCCTCCGCCGCAACCTCGACCGCTTCCGGTCGCTCGACGCGCTCGTCGTGCCCGAAAAGACGTCGCTGATGCTGAAATCGGTGTTCGGGCTCAAATCGCTAAAGCTCGTCCACACCCGTCATGGCGCTGGCGACCGCGCGATCGGCTTCGACAAGGCAAGCGGGAAATTCGATCTCGTGCTGCTGTCGGGCGAAAAGATCCGCGACCGGCTGGCGCAGGCAGAGATGCTGAAGGAGGACGGCCATGCAATCGTCGGCTATCCGAAGTTCGACATCGCGCCCCCCAAGCATCCGCGGCTGTTTGCGAAGGATCGGCCAACGGTACTCTACAACCCGCACCCTTCGCCCGCGCTGTCGTCCTGGTACCGCATGGGGCCGCAAATCCTCGACTGGTTCGCGAAGGACGGGCGATACAACCTCATCTTCGCGCCGCACGTGATGCTGTTCAGGAAGCGAATCACAGCCTCGCTGACGCCCTTCGCGCTCGGCTGGAGTTGCCGCCCGCGACCCGGCGACTACGAGCAGGAGCATATGCTGATCGATACGGGCAGCCCGGCGTGCCTCGACATGACCTACACCGATGCCGCCGACATCTATCTCGGCGATGCGAGCAGCCAGGTCTACGAGTTCATCCGCCGCCCGCGACCGTGCCTGTTCCTCAATCCGCGCGGCCGTGCCTGGCAGGGCAATCCCGATTTCGCGCATTGGCGGGGCGGTCGGGTACTGGACGGGTTCAACGAGTTCGAGGCCGCCTTCCAACACGTGCCGCGCCTGTCGCCGGCGATGCGCAAGCGGCAGGAGGATTTGTTCCGCTACAGTTTCGACATGCAGGACCGCCCCTCGTCCGAACGCGCCGCCGAGGCGATCCTCGACTATATGGCCCGGCAATGAGCGCCATATCTCCCTCGCCACTCATGAGCTTCTTCGACTATGGCGTCAGGAAGACGCTGCACAAGGCATGGGTGCATCTGCTGGCCGCGCTGCCGCTGCCGCGATCAGAGCCCGTCGTCACCTCGCGCTATGGGGTGCGCATGCGCGCGAACTGGAGCGACCGGACCTTCCAATATTGCTGCTACGCAACCTATGGCCGGGCGTTGTCGGATTATATCGCCGCGCAGGACCGGCCGTTCGCCTTTGTCGACATCGGAGCGAACCAGGGCCTCTACAGCCTGCTCGCTGCGCGCAACCCGCATTGCGCACGAGCGGTCGCGTTCGAGCCGGTCGCGGCGACGTTCGCGCTGCTGCTGGACAATATCGCACTCAACGGCGGAGATACGAAGATCCGCCCAGTACATGCCGCTGTATCGCGTCATTCGGGGACGGCGCGTATCGCCACCGACAGTGCGCATAGCGGTATCGCGAGCCTGCGCGACAAAGCGCCGGAGGGAGAGGATATCCGCATTCTCGGGATAGCGGGCGTCGATACGCTGCTGGACGGCGAAGAGCCGATGATCGTCAAAATCGATGTCGAAGGCCATGAAGAGACTGTCGTGGAGGCGCTGCTTGCCTCCGGACATCGGCACCGTATCTCCGCGATTTTCTATGAGGTCGATGCTCGCTGGACCGATGCGGATGCCATCGAGGCGCGGCTGCGCGAGACGGGCTTCAGGCATTTTACCCGACACGGAATCGGGCGCCACTACGACGTATTGGCAAGTCGTTGATGGCCTGTTCCGGGTTGGCGTCGGTGTTTGCCGGCTGGCTCAGACGATATCGCGCGGGGCGGCGCGGTCGACATTCGCGATGTCAAAATTACTGGGTGAGCGGGCATTCGAGCTTTTAACCTGAATGCCCGCCCCCAACGGAAGTTAGAGAAATTGGAACGAACTCGTCAGAACCCGAACGCTAAGCCGACCCGCCCGCCGGTCGACCCCTTGACGGTCGAGCCCGCAAAGCCGCCGCTGACATAGACGCGCGGCGCCGCCCGGACGACGACGGCGCCGGAAAAGCCCTGTTCGCCGCGGTAGGTGGCCAGGTTGAACGACATCGATACGTCGCTGTCGGGCACGATCATCGTGCCGCCCAATGCCATAGCCGCCGCGATGCCGCCATTGGCGCGCCGAAAGCCTCGGTCGTTAGCGAGTTCGAGCAAGTCGACGCGGCCATTGAGCTGCGACAGTCCATTGTCGAGCGCGCCGAGCGCCGAGCCGACGTCGGCATAGCTGGCCCCCTGGACGTTATAGCTCGGCGGCGTGACCATGCCGGTCGCGCCGTCATAGGCCGCCCCGCCGCCGAGCGCCGCCGCGGTGCCCTGCCCCAAAGCGGTGCCGCGCGCGATCGCGGTGTCGGCCGTGCCTTGTGCGGCGGCGGCATCTGCGAGTGCCGTGTCGGCGGTATCTTGCGCCGACGCCGCTTCGGCACGGGCGGTGGTCGCCGTCGCCTGCGCCGCCGCCGCATCAGCAAGCGCGTCATTCGCGGTGGTCTGCGCTGCGGCGGCATTCCCGTTCGCGCCAGCAACGGCGGCGTTGAGCTGGCGCAGATTGACGGCATCGGTCGCCGCCGTGCCGGCAGCGACGTTGGTGATCTGACGCTCCGAGCCCGCTGCCCCGACCGAAACGCTGTTGTCGCGGTCGGCGACCGACCTCGCGCCGAGTGCGACGGCATTCGCCCCGCTCGCGACGGCACCGGTACCAAGCGCGGTGGCATTGTCGGTGCTTGCCTGGCTGTTCGCGCCGATCGCGATCGCACCGCTGTTGGCTACGCCGACACCGTTGCCGATCGCGATGCCGTTCGCGCCGGTAACACTTGTTCGCGCGCCGAGCGCCGTGCCCCCTTCCGCCGCGACATTCGACGCCGCACCGACCGCAGTGCCGTTGGCCACCGGTTCGAAGGCGTTACGGATACCAACGACGGAATAGGCCCCGAGCGCGAGGCCATTGTTACCGGAGACGCGCGAGCGATCGCCAACCGCAACCCCGCCCACCAGGTCGGGAACCTCGACCGTGCTGATCGTGCCGAACTGCGCCTCGTTGACACGGCTGTTCCGACCAATGGCAACACCGCCGACGGAGGCGGTGCTCGACTGATAGCCGAGCACGGTTGCTCCTTCGCCGGCGGCGGCCGATTGCGTGCCAACGACCGTCGAGCCGTCGGCTATTGCCTGTGAAGACGCGCCAACCGCGACGCCGCCCGCGCCGAGCACCAGGGTAGTCGATCCGATCGCGGTCGCCCTGCTGACGCTGTTGAACTGTCCGAAAACGCCGCCGATCCGGGAATTGGCGCCGACCGCGACGTTCCGATCGCCGTCGACGCGCGTGCGATACCCGATCCCGACGCTGGCGTCGGGAAACACGGCGCCGTTGGAGATGTTGGTGTCGCTGAAATCGGTGTCGGGCTCGACGATAACGAATTGCCCGATCCCGACGCTGCCATTGCTGACTTCCCCGCGACCGACGACGGTCGAACCGGTTCCGCCGAATGAGGATTCGCCGCACACGATAGACGGGGGCGTATCGTCATCGTTGCCCGGAGAGTTGTCGGGTCCGGAACTGCCGGCGACATATTCGCACGGCTGCGGCGCCGCCGATGCAGCGGTTGGCACCAGGCCAAGCGCGGCAAGCGCAAGCGGCGCCGCCGCGACGAGGAATTTGCTCTTGTTACCCATTGTCCTTCTCCTGAAACGATGCGCCGGGGGCGGCGCGCTGAAGAGGAGCAATGGCTAGGGCAGCCGGGCTCGCCGAAAATCATAGGATCGAAGGAGCCTGCCCCGAATTTCACCATGATGCTGGTCGCTTATCGGCATTTGCGGTAAGGAGGGACCCGAACGTCGGAGTGACGCGCGCGATGATACGCACCAATGCCATCATGGAAACGCTGTACGAGGATTTGCGCGACATCGCGCGGCGCGAACGATTCCGTGCCGGACAGCCGATGACATTGCAGACGACCGCCGTGCTGCACGAAGCCTATATCAAGCTCTACAAGCGCGAGGATTGGGAAAGCCGCGAGCATTTTCTGGGGACCGCGGCGACGGCGATCCGTCACGTCCTCGTCAACGCCGCGCTCGCGCGTAAGGCGGCAAAGCGCGGCGACGGGATACGGGCGATGCCGATCGACGAAGCGCGCGATATCGTCTTTACCGAAGACGATCGCGAACTGATCGCGCTCGGCGAGGCGCTGGAGGAGCTGGCGGCACTCGACGCCGAACTCGCCAAGCTGATCGACTGCCGTTTCTTCGCCGGCCTCAGTGAAGCCGAGACCGCCGTGGTCATGGGTATCAGCGAACGCACCGTCCGGCGCCGATGGACCCAGGCGCGCGCCTGGGTCCATCGCGAAATGGCGGGCGAATGACCGCGCGCCGCAATCAGCCCGGATCGACCGTGAACAGCGCCTTGTAGCGCGCCCCGCCTGCGGCCATCATCGCGCTTTCAAACTTGTAGGGCAGAATCTGCTCCGCCTTGTAGACGCTGCCGCGCGTCGCCAGCGTGACCAGCCGCTTTGTCGACAAAGCGATCGTATCGGTCCCGATCAGATCGTCCTGGAGATCGAGCAATGCGGCAATGCCCGAAGCGACTCCGGGCATCACCTTGTCGAGCGCCGGACCGGCGATCTTGGAGATGATCGGCCCGACGAGCGGGATGAACTGGAGCAGGAACTTGCCGACCTCATGGTTCGTCATCACGACCTGCTCGATCGCCTTGCGATTGCCTTCGGGGCTGCCGAAATCATGCTCCATTCCCACAACCCCGATCGTCAGGCCGTATGCGGGGCCGCGGTAGAGTTCGACCCGATCGGCGCGCACGGTGCGATCATCGACCCCTTCGTAGGTTCTGGACCGAAAGGTCGCGATGTCCTTCTTTGGAGCGATGACCGACAGCAGCATATACGGCTCGTCCGACCCCGAGGACTGATCCTGGTCGGATTCCGAATAGGCATGCATTCCGACATAGGTAACGACGATATCGCGCAGGTCGATCGCGCCCATATCCTTCCACCAATAGATCCAGCCATGCTGAAAGCTGTTGGCGCGGCCGCCTTCGTCGATGTCGCCTTCATCGCTGGTCGGATAGCCGAGGTAGCCGCGTTCCCAGCCCAGCTCGGCCCAGCGTTTGCGGATATCGCCCCAGATCGCGCAGGCGCCGGTCGGCGGGGACCAATAGATCGATATGCCGCCGTCGAAATGATTATAGCGCCCCACCCCGTCGGGCGTCGCCGTCTCGTCGGTCTCGGGCAGCCATTCCCCGCCAAACGCCTTCCATTTCGCATAAATGGCGCCCTTGATGTGGAAGGCCGCCTTTGCATGGTGGTTATAGACGAGGCATTGATCGCCGAAGTCCCAGCGGCGCCCCGCACTTATCGGCGGCGGCGCCTTGCCGAAGGTCTTCGCCCCGCCCAGTGCTTCATATTTCTTTTGCAACGCCTCGCGAGCGCCAAGCACGACGGCCTTCCCCGCCACCCGGCTGAACGATACGTCGGTCAGGATCTGGCCTGCCGCCTTCTTCACCAATTTTGGCATTTTCCTGTCTCCGTCTTCGGCAGGCTTCCCCTGGTGCCGGTGGGAAACGTGCGGATGAGGGGACGCTGTTTCAGGACCGGCGCCCGCGACAGCAGGACCGGAGACTGCACCTACGCGCTGCGGCGCGGGTCATAGGTTCGAAGGAGAAATTAAGCGGCTCGCCGCGCATGTCGCTCGCCCGGTCGACGCGTGCCTCAGCGCAGGCGGTTGCGATGCCGCTCGACGATCAACAGCGAGGGGCCGGCCGCCGGCCCCAGCGCGGTCAATATCTTCTCGGTGGCATCGAGATCGGCGCGCGCCGCGTCATAGTGACCCTCCGCAATCCGTACCGCGGCGCGCGCACGAAGAAAGGCCGGGTTCTGGGCCGGATTCATGCCGAGCTTCGTAAAATCGGCTTCAGCCCTGTCGAGGCTGCGCCGGGCCTCGGCGCCGCGTCCCAGACTGGCAAGCGCCTCGACTCGCGTGGTTTGCAGCGCAAGCCCGGGGGGCGACGCCACGCCCAGAAATTTATCGATCATCGGCCAGGCTTCGTCGAACGTCGCCAGGGCCTTTTCATCCTGTCCCAGCGCCAGCTGAATCCCGCCCGCCTGCATCAGCGCGAAACCAAGGCCCGCCGACGCCCCATAGAGTTCCCGTCGCAAGGACGCGACGCGCTCGTACCCCGCAAGCCCGCCCTTCAGATCGCCGCGGAACACCCGCGTCGTCGCGCGATGCGTCAGGACCATCAGCCCCGGGGCACTTGCCTCCATCCGCTGACGCCGGGCCAGCGCCGTGCCCCGGCCCAAAATCCGTTCGGCATCGTCGATGCGGCCCGATTCGATATAGTGCGCGCCAAGGTTCGCGTAACGCGTCAGCATTTCGCGGGGATTGTCGGCATAGGCCACTTCGGCCGCCGGCATCCCATCTTCGAGCAGCTTGATCGCTTCGTCGCGTTTGCCTGCAACGCGCAGCATATAGGCGCGCGCGCCTGTCGAATCCGCCATTTCGGTGCGGAAGCGTTCGGGATCGGCGCTGAAGACCCGGTCGGCACGGTCGAGGAGCGCGCGCGCCTCGTCGGGCTTGCCGATCGCGGCATAGGCCTGCCCCAGCCGGTGCTGGATGCGCGCGGTCGCCGCAGCGTCCTTGCGCCCCACTCCCGCTTCCATCGCCTGCCGCAGAAAGGTTTCGGCGCCTGCGACATCCTCGGTCAGCGTATACAGATCGGCAAGCGTGATGACGGCATCCGCCGTGTCGGGATCGTCGGGGTCGCTCGTCGCGATCAACCGCCTGGCGCTCACGTTCAACATGTCGCGGGCCGTTACCGACCCGATCTGGCCGGTCTCGCTGGCGTTGCGGAACAAATAGCTGATCGCATTGAATGCGGCTTCGGACCGGCGAAGTTCGGCGCGCGCGATGTCGCGCTCGATCGCCGCTTGCCGCGCCTGCCAGGCGATGCCGCCCGCACCGGCGAGCAGCGCCAGCAGCAGCGCGACCCCTGAGGCCACGCCCAGCCTGTTGCGCTGGACAAAGCGCCGCACGCGATAGGCGGCCGATCCCTCGTGCGCCTGCACGGGGCGCAGCCGCTGGTGGCGGCGGATGTCGTCGGCGAGATCGGCCACGCTCGCATAGCGGTCGACCTGCGCATGGCGCATCGCCTTCATCACGATCGCATCGAGGTCGCCCGCGATCCGCGACACGGGCACGGGGCTCTCTTCGCGTTCGCGCGCCAGCTTGCTCGGCGGCGCCGGGTCGTCGTGCAGCGCGCGGCGAATGATCGAGGACACCGATCCCGCGCCGGCGCGCCACGGCCCCGTTCCTGTCAACAGTTCATAGAGCACGGCCCCGAGCGCATACACGTCGGTAGCGACGGTGACGGGTGCATTTTCCAGCTGCTCGGGCGCCGCATAATCGGGGGTCAGCATTGCCAGCGTCATCGTGTGGTCGCCGGCCGCCTGGTCGACAATCCGCGCGATGCCGAAATCCAGCAATCGCGGCCGCCCATCGGTGTCGATCAGGATGTTGGCGACCTTGATGTCCCGGTGCACGACCAGCCGCGCATGCGCATAGGATACCGCGTCGCACAGCTCGAGAAACAGGCGCAGACGCTCGTCCAGATCCGCCTTCGTTCGCGCACACCAGCGCCCGATATCCTCGCCTTCGACATATTCCATCGCCATATAGGCGCGGCCGTCGTCGGCGATGCCGCCATCGATCAGTCGCGCTATCCCCGGATGCTCGAGCGTCGCGAGCAATTGGCGTTCGGATTCGAACAGCGAAGCGCGCGCGGCCGCCTCGGGCCGCAGCATCTTCAGCGCGACGCGCTGATCGAACCCTGCCCCTGTCCGTTCGGCAAGGTACACCTCGCCCATCCCGCCACGCCCGATCAGGTGCAGGACGCGAAAAACGCCGACCGTCGTCCCGGGCGCCAGCGAAGAATATTCCGCTGTCGCCCGTTCGGGGCCGACCGCCTGCCCGTCGAGCGGCCCGGCGCTCTCGGCGGCGTTCAGCAGGCTGCGCACCTGATCGGCGATGAACGGCTCGGCCGCTGCGCGTGCGAGCGCGGGCTCCTGCTCATCCGCCGGCAACGACACCAGTCGGTCGAAGAGGTTCCAGATTGCTGACCATTCGGATGAACTGGGTTGCCGCATCGAGCCAACTCTATCATCTGCCACGAGTTTGCCATAGCGCGCGATTCTCGCCTGCCGCGCCACTGTCGCACCGATTTCGCTCCATGGCATCGTCTCCTGCAACCGCGCACCTGATCGGCCCGTTGGCGCGTTCTGCGGCGGCGCGCGTCATAGCTTTGCAGGAGAGCGAAAAATATTACCCCGCCGCTGGCCGGATTCTCGCGCGCTTCCTGTCTTGCCCCTTGCCAACCGCAAAGGGGAGAAAGTCATGACCCATTTTCGCTCAATGATCGCCGGCGCCGCACCGGCACGACCCGATGACGACGACAGCGCGGCCGAACCGGTGATCATTCTGGTCGATGGCGCGCGCCGTCTGCTCGACGCCAACCGCGCGGCGAATGCGGCGCTCGACGCCTCGGCGGCTATCGAGCGCAGCTTCGGCCGTCTCGCGGCGGCGTGCCAGCGCGACGTCATACGGATCGAACGCGCGATCGCCGCAGCCCGGCGGGCCGGGATGGCGCCGCTCTCGCTCGCGGACGGGGCGTTCGAAGCCGACGTAATCCGCATGGGCGACGGCCTGCCCGCGCCGAACTTCCTCATCCTCGCGCGCGCATCCGCAACGGGCGAGCGGACCGAACGCGCGGCGCGATGCTTCGGCCTGACCCCGGCCGAGAACCGGTTGCTCGATTGTCTGGTCGAAGGGCTCGAACTCAAGGACGCCGCGTGCCGTCTCGGCGTCGCGCGGACAACTGCACGCACGCACCTCCAGCGGATCTTCGACAAGACCGGGGTACGCCGACAAACCGACCTGCAGCGCATGATCGCGCTATCCTGACTCGACATCCGTTCGGTGCTTGCGCCGCCAATGCCAGGGAGCAAGGCGATCCCCGGCGAAAGCCGGGAATCGCCTGTCGGCAGACCCTTGCATTTTTTTGTTAGCGTGCTAACTAACAAATATGAGTCGAAACGAATGGGAACGCAGCCTCGCCCAGAAACTGGTCGGGCTCTCGCGGCGTTGGCAAACGCTGGGCGATCAGGCGCTGGCGCGGCTCGGCGTCTCCAATTCGACTGGATGGTGTCTCGTCTACCTCGACCGCCTTGGCGAAGACGCGCGCCAGTCGGACCTGGCCCGCGCGATCGGCATTCGCGAAGCGACGCTGGTCCGCACCCTTGCACAACTCGAACGCGGCGGGCTGATCGAACGCTCGCCCAATCCGAACGATGCCCGCGCCAATATCATGCGTATCACGCCGCAAGGACATGGCCTCGTCGCCGAAATCGAGTCGGTGCTCGCCGGACTGCGCGAACAGGTCCTGCAAGATGTCGACGATGCCGAACTCGAAACGATGGTGCGCGTGTTCGACCTGATCGACGCCCGGCTGCGCGAGCGAATCCTGTGACGGCGATGGAACGCTTTGGCGGCCCGGCGGCGCTGTTCGCGGTCAAATGCTATATTGCCGCGATGCTGGCGCTCTACGTTGCGCTCTCGATCGGCCTGCCGCGTCCCTATTGGGCGGTCACGACCTCCTTCATCATTGCGCAGCCGATCGCCGGAGCGGTGCTGTCCAAGGCGGTCTTCCGGGTGATCGGGACGATCCTGGGCGCGGCGGCGGCGCTGATCCTGGTCCCCAATCTGGTCAATGCGCCCGAACTTCTGTCGCTCGCTATCGCGCTCTGGCTGGCGCTGTGCGTCTATATCTCGCTCCTCGACCGCACCCCCCGCGCCTATATGTTCGTGCTCGCGGGGTACAGCGCGTGCATCATCGGCCTGCCGAGCGTCGGGGTTCCCGGCGCGATCTTCGACCAGGCGATAGCCCGGGTTCAGGAAATCACGCTGGGCATCATGTGCGGTAGCCTGGTTCACGGCGTCCTGTTTCCCGGGTCGGTCACCGACATGCTGCTGCGCCGGGTCGATGCGACGCTGGGCGATGCCGAGCGCTGGTCGCGCGATTCGATCTCGGGCCAGCCGGTGCCCGGCCTCGATGCCGAGCGGCGGCGTCTCGTCCTCGATATCACCGAAATGCACCAGCTTTCGATTCACCTGCCGTTCGAGACTGCGCGCGTGGCTCCTCGCGTGCGCACGGTTCGCGCCCTGCAGGACCAGCTTTCGCTGATCCTCCCGCTCACCGTCGCGGTCGAGGATCGCATCGCGGAATTGCAGCGCCAGAGCGGCGGTCTTCCGTCCGATGTGGCGGCGCTGATCGCAGATTGCCGCGACTGGCTGGCCGACCCCGGCGCGGACCGCGCCGATCGCCGCGACCGGCTGGAATATCTGCGCGCCCGCGCGGCGGCGCTCGAACCCGACGCGGTCGAAGGCATGGGCTGGACCAACGCGCTTCGGCTCAGCCTGCTCGCTCGCCTGTCCGCGTTGATCGCGGCGCATGGCGATTGCCGCGACCTGCGCGACCAGATGGAAAGTCCGACGATACGCCCGGTCTCGCCGCACGTTGCCGAACTTCTCGCGGCGCGCCAGGACCGGCCGCTGCACCGCGACCACGGCGGCGCGCTGCGCTCCGCGTTCGGCGCCGCGCTGACGGTGATCGTCGGCTGCGCGCTGTGGATTGGCAGCGGGTGGCAGAATGGCGCTGTCGCTGTGATGCTCGCGGGGGTCTTTCTCGCCCTCTTCTCGTCGGCCGACGACCCCATTGCGCCGCTGCGCCTCTTCCTGATCGGCACGGTGATCGCGATCGGGCTGGGCACGGTATACGGATTCGCTATCCTGCCGCGCCTCGACGGCTTTCCGATGCTGGCCGCGGCACTCGCGCCGGGGCTTCTGCTCGGCGGCGCGATGATGGCGTCGCCGCGCTATGCGACGATCGCGCTGGCCTCGATGCTCGGGCTGGCAAGCCCGATCCTGCTCTCGGCGAGCTATGAAGGCAATTTCACCGCTTTCGTGAACGAGAATATTGCGATGCTGATGGGCGTGCTGCTGGCGATCGTGATGACGCGCCTGCTCCAGTCGGCGGGCCTCGACGGCGCGATCCGCCGCACGTTGAAAGCCGGCTGGACCGACATTGCGACCCGCGCAACGCTCGACAGCGCGCCCAATGTGCGCGCATGGATCAGCCGCATGCTCGACCGGATCGGCCTGCTGGTGCCAAGGCTCGCCGCGCGCGGCGACGATCCCGGACAACCGCTTTACGATGCCCTGCGCGACCTGCGCACGGGCATCGTGATCGGCGAGTTGCGCCAGTTGCGCCTCGATCTTCCGCGCGAGCGCACGGTCATCACCCCGGTGCTCCAGGACATCGGCGCCTATTATGCCGCGATGAACCCCGACGCCCCCCCGATGCCTCAGCCCGCCATGCTGGCGCGGATCGACGGTGCGATCGCCCGGCTCGTCACCGCCCCATCGGCGATGGGGCGCCGCACCGGCGTGCTTGCGCTGGTCAGCCTGAGGCGCAATCTGTTTCCCGATGCCCCACCCTATAAGGCAGTCGCCGCATGACCGGGGAAGTTTCGCTCGGCGGCGTGTTCGTGCCGACGCTCCTGCTGCTGTTCATCGCGGCGCTGGCGCTCAGCGGACTCGCGACACGGCTGCTCGCGCTCGCCGGCTTTTATCGCTTCATCGCCTATCGGGCGCTCGTCGATCTCGCAATCTTCGTCCTGATTTTCGGCGCCCTGTCCCTTCTCGCTACCTGGTTCGGATTTCATCCATGAAACAATGGCTCGCCCCCCTGTCGCGCAGCGCCGCGACGATCGTCATCGTCCTGCTTGCCCTCGTCGTCGCCATCGCGATGTGGCGCCATTATGAACGCAGCCCGTGGACGCGCGACGGTCGCGTGCGCGCCGATGTCGTGCGCGTCACCCCCGATATCGGCGGCCTGATCACCGAGGTGGAAGTGCGCGACAACCAGGCGGTGAAAGCGGGCGACCTCTTGTTCGTGATCGACCGGCCGCGCTACAAGCTGGCGGTCGACCAGGCCGATGCCGCGATCGCGAGCGCCCGAGCGACGCTGGCACAGGCGCGGCGCGAAGCGGCACGCGACGTCGCGCTGGGCGACCTGGTGGCGCGCGAAACCCACGAACAGAATCTCGCCCGCGTCCAGACCGGCGAAGCCGCGCTGCAACAAGCGCGCGCCGCACGCGAGGGCGCGATGCTGAATCTCAGGCGGACGGACGTCCGTGCCTCGGTCAACGGCGTCGTCACCAATCTCGACCTCCACCCCGGCGATTATGTCGCGGCGGGGCAACAGGCGCTGGCGCTGCTCGATACCGACAGCCTGCGCATCGAGGGATATTTCGAAGAAACCAAGCTGCCGAAGATCCGCATCGGCGCGCCGGTGACGGTCCGCTTGATGGGAGAGAGCCGGCCGCTTCACGGGCATGTCGAGAGCATCGCGGCGGGCATCAACGACACGACGCGCAGCAATTCGGGCAATTTGCTGCCCAGCGTCGATGCGACCTTCAGCTGGGTGCGTCTCGCGCAGCGTATCCCGGTGCGGGTCCGGCTCGACCATCCGCCACGCGATATCCGACTGATCGCCGGGCGGACCGCGACCGTAACCATCGACCAGCCCGCCGCCCCGGCGCAGGCCCGTCGGGCGGGCGAGGCACGATGATGCGGCCCGCCGCCCTGCTGACGCTGCCGTTCGCGCTGTCCGCCTGTACGGTGGCAGGCCCCGACTATCGCGTGCCCGAAACCGCGGTCGCCACGTCGGCCGCCGCCGCACGCCCGTTCAGCGCCGCGACGGGAACCGCCATTTCGCAGGCCCCCCTCCCCGATCGCTGGTGGCGCCTCTATGACGATCCCAGGCTCGACCGGCTGGTCGAGCGGGCACTGGCCGCCAACGCCGACCTGCGCGCGGCCGACGCGAACCTTCGCCGCGCCGCGGCGCTGACCGCGCAAACCGCCGCAGGACGGACGCTGTCGACCAGCGTCAGCGGCGGCGCCGACCTCAGCCGGCCGGCATCGACGGGGTACAGCCTGCCCGGAATCCTCGGCTATGATGTCGGGATCGGCGCGGGCCTGCCGCTCGACCTGTCGGGCAAGGTCGCGCGCGCGATCGAGGCGTCGCGCGCCAATGAGGAGGCGGTGCGCGCGGCGCGCGACGACCTGCGCGTCACCGTCGCCGCCGCGGTCACGCGCGCTTACGCCGGGGTGTGCTCGGCCAATCACGGCCTCGCGACCAACCGTGCGGTCGCGGCGCTACAGCGCAAGACGCTGGACGCGACCCGGCGGCTCCAGCGCGGCGGACGCGGCACCGCATTCGACGTGACCCGCGCGCAGGCGGCGGTCGACCGGATCGATGCCTCGCTCCCCGTGTTCGAGGCACGACGGCAGGCCAACCTGTTCCTGATCGCAACACTGATGGGCGACGCGCCGGCCGACTATCCCCGCGATGTCGCCGACTGCACCGACATCCCGACGCTGACCGTGCCTTTGCCGACCGGCGACGGCGCCGCGCTGCTCCGGCGACGTCCGGACATCCGCGCCGCCGAACGGAGGCTGGCATCGGATACCGCCCTGATCGGCGTGGAGACCGCGGACCTTTATCCGCAAGTCAGCATCGGCGGATCGCTCGGACTGTCGGGGCCGTTCAAATCGATCGGGTCGGGCGACAGCCTGTCATTCGGTCTCGGCCCGCTGCTCAGCTGGTCCTTCCCCAATCGTCCGGTCGTGAAAGCCAGGATCGCCGCAGCGGGCGCGCAGGCCGAAGCCGACGCCGCGACCTTCGATGCGACGGTGCTGCAAGCGCTGCGCGAAACCGAAACCGCGCTCACCACCTACACGCACGATCGCGCGCGAAGCCTGGCGCTGGAAAAGGCTCGCGACAGCGCCGCAACCGCGTCGGAGCAGGCGGCCCGGCTGTTCCGGTTCGGCCGTTCCGACTTCCTCGACCTGCTCGATGCCCAAGCCGGTCTCGCCGAAGCCGAAGCTGCGCTTGCGGCGGCGGACGGTACGCTTGTCGACGACCAGATATCGATTTTTCTCGCGCTGGGCGGCGGCTGGAACGACGCCGACCGGTGACGCCTCGCCCGTACCTTCCCGCGGCGTTCGCGTTCTGCGGAACCCGCCGCGCCGACAGCGGTTGTTAGGCTGAAACCACCTTTCGGACGGCACCGCGCGGACCGGATGTCGAAGGGCTGGCGATGCGCCCGTTCCAATGATATCGTCCCGACTGCATTCCGGATATTTCGGGGGCGACCGAGACGGGCGTCCTACCCCTGCCCAGACCGCACGCGCCGTGCGGGCGAGGCCAATCATGATCGGAGCGGGCGATGCAGGCATCAGGAGATTTTGAATTGTCGCGACGCGGTATGCTGGCAACCGGTGCCGCGTCGGCCGCGGTCGGCGCGATCCCTGCCGCGCGGGCAAAGGTCGCCGCCACGCAGCCCGCCCCGTCGAACGCCAGCTTCGCGCTGACCGTCAACGGCACCACGCACGAGCTCGACCTCGATACCCGCACGACCCTGCTCGACGCGCTGCGCGATCATCTCGGGCTCACGGGGACCAAGAAGGGCTGCGATCACGGCCAGTGCGGCGCCTGCACGGTGATCGCGGATGGACGGCGGATCAACAGCTGCCTGTCGCTCGCGGTGATGCACGACGGCGACGATATCACGACGATCGAGGGGCTCGGCACCCCGGACGACCTTCACCCGATGCAACAGGCCTTCATCGTCCACGATGGCTATCAATGCGGCTATTGCACCCCGGGACAAATCTGTTCGGCGGTGGCGGTGCTCGACGAGATCGAAGCGGGGATTCCCAGCCATGTGACCGGCGACCTGATGGCCCCTGCCGAGGCGTCGAACATGGAAATCCGCGAGCGGATGAGCGGCAATATCTGCCGCTGCGGCGCCTATTCGAACATATTGGAGGCGATCACCGAGGTTGCGGGGAGGAAGGCATGAAGGCCTTTACCTACGAACGCGCGGCGACGCCCGCCGACGCAACCGCGGCCTTTGCCAAGGCCCCGGGCGCGCGCTTCATCGCGGGAGGGACCAACCTGCTCGACCTGATGAAGCTGCAGATCGAAACCCCCGCGCACCTGATCGACGTCAGCCGCCTCGCGCTCGACACGATCGAGCCCACGAAAGACGGCGGCCTGCGCATCGGCGCAATGGTGCGCAATACCGACCTGGCCGCCAACCAGCGCGTGCGCCGCGATTACGGCCTGCTCACCCGCGCGCTCGTTGCCGGCGCGTCGGGCCAGCTCCGCAACAAGGCGACCACCGCCGGCAACCTGCTCCAGCGCACGCGCTGCCCCTATTTCTATGACACCAACCAGCCGTGCAACAAACGCCGACCGGGAAGCGGCTGCGCGGCCATCGGCGGGGTGAGCCGCACGCTTGCCGTGCTCGGCGCCAGCGATGCGTGCATCGCGACGCATCCCAGCGACATGGCGGTGGCGATGCGCGCGCTCGATGCCAGCGTCGAAACGGTCGGCCCGGCCGGCACGTCACGCGCGATCCCGATCGCCGACTTCTACCCTGCGCCCGGGACCACCCCGCACATCGAAACCGCGCTCCAGCCGGGCGAGTTGATCACCGCGGTGACGCTGCCGAAACCGATCGGCGGAACGCATATCTATCACAAGGTCCGCGACCGCGCCTCCTATGCCTTCGCCCTCGTCTCGGTCGCGGCCGTGGTGCAAGAGGATGGAAGCGGACGCGTCGCGCTCGGCGGCGTCGCTCACAAGCCCTGGCGCGTCGAAGCCGCAGAGGCCGAGCTGCCGCGCGGTGCCAAAGCCGTGGCAAGCGGCCTGCTCGCGGGCGCGAAGCCCAGTCACGACAACGCCTACAAGCTGCCGCTGGTCGAGCGAACGCTCGCCGGGGTGCTGGCCGAAGCGAAGGGGTGAGCCATGAAGTTCGAAACGCCCGCAACGACCAATCCGATCGACCAGCTCAGGGTGATCGGCAAGCCGACGAACCGCATCGACGGCCCGCTCAAGACCACGGGCACCGCCCCCTATGCCTATGAGCACCAGGATATTCCCGCCAACGCGGCCTATGGCTTCATCGTCGGATCGGCGATCGCCAAGGGGCGGCTCGTGTCGGTCGACATCGCCGACGCCGAAGCGGCGCCCGGTGTCCTTGCCATCGTCACGGCGGCCAATGCCGGCCAGCTCGGAAAGGGCGACTTCAACACCGCAAAGCTGCTCGGCGGACCCGATATCGAACATTATCACCAGGCGATAGCGCTCGTCGTTGCCGAGACGTTCGAACAGGCGCGCGCCGCCGCGGCGCTTGTCCGCGCCGACTATGCCCGCGGCAAGGGCGCCTTCGACCTCGCTGCCGCGATGGACGCGGCGACCGCGCCCAAACCTGCGTTCGGGACCGTCCCGGATACCGCGGTCGGCGATTTCGACACGGCCTTCGCCTCGGCGCCGGTGACGCTCGATGCGCGCTACTCGACACCCGACCACAGCCACGCGATGATGGAGCCGCACGCCTCGATCGCGGCGTGGGAGGGCGACAAGCTGACCCTGTGGACCGCGAACCAGATGGTCGCCTGGTCGGTCGGCGACATGGCGAAGACGCTCGGCATTCCCAAAGAGAATATCCGCCTCGTCTCGCCCTATATAGGCGGCGGTTTCGGCGGCAAGCTGTTCATCCGCGCCGATGCGGTGCTGGCGGCGCTCGGCGCGAAAGCGGCGCGGCGACCGGTGAAGATCGCGCTGCCCCGCCCCTTCATCGCAAACAACACGACGCACCGCCCCGCGACCATTCAGCGCATTCGCCTCGGCGCGACCAAGGACGGCAGGATTACCGCGATCGGTCACGAAAGCTGGTCGGGCGACCTGCCGGGCGGCGGCCCCGAAACCGCGGTGGGACAGACGCGCCTCCTTTATGCCGGCCCTAACCGGATGACCAGGATGCGGCTCGCGGTGCTCGACCTGCCCGAAGGCAATGCTATGCGCGCGCCGGGCGAGGCCCCGGGTTTGATGGCGCTGGAGATCGCGATCGACGAGATGGCCGAGAAGCTGGGCATGGACCCGGTCGACTTTCGCATTCTCAACGACACACAGGTCGACCCCGAAAAGCCCGACCGGCCCTTTTCGCAGCGCCAGCTCAACGAATGCCTCAGGACCGGGGCCGACAAGTTCGGCTGGGCGAAGCGCAGTGCACAGCCCGCCATGACGCGCCAGGGGCGCTGGCTTACCGGCCTGGGTGTCGCCGCGGCGTTCCGCAACAACATCAACGAAACCTCGGCGGCGCGGGTGCGTCTCGACAAGGCGGGCGTGGTGACGGTCGAAACCGACATGACCGATATCGGCACCGGCAGCTACACGATCATCGCGCAGACCGCCGCCGAAATGATGGGAGTGCCGCTGGACAAGGTCGTCGTCAAACTCGGCGATTCCAGCTTCCCCGTCTCGGCGGGCTCGGGTGGCCAATGGGGTGCGAACAGTTCGACCGCGGGCGTCTATGCCGCATGTGCCAAGCTGCGCGAAGCCGTGGCCGCAAAGCTCGGCCTCAACGCGGCCGACGCCGAGTTCGTCGACGGCGAAATCCGTTCCGGCGACCGCCGCGTACCGCTCGGCGAAGCGGCGGGCGATGCCGGCCTCGTCGCCGAGGACAAGATGGAATATGGCGACCTTGCCGACACATATCAGCAATCGACCTTCGGCGCGCATTTCTGCGAGGTCGCGGTCGACGCCGCGACCGGCGAGATCCGCATCCGCCGTATGCTCGCCGTCTGCGCCGCCGGGCGCATCCTGAATCCCAAATCGGCGCGCAGCCAGGTTATCGGCGCGATGACGATGGGCGCGGGCGCGGCGCTGATGGAGGAGCTCGCGGTCGACAAAAGGTTCGGTTTCTTCGTCAACCACGATCTTGCGGGGTATGAAGTGCCGGTCCACGCCGACATTCCGCATCAGGAGGTGATCTTCCTCGACGAAACCGATCCGACGACGTCGCCGATGAAGGCGAAGGGCGTTGGCGAACTCGGCATCTGCGGGGTTGCGGCGGCGGTCGCCAACGCGGTCTACAATGCGACCGGGGTGCGTGTGCGCGACTATCCGGTCACGCTGGACAAGCTGCTCGGCGACTTGCCCGAGATTGCATGACGGTGACCCGTATTCAGGGCAGGTCCGCGGGCCTGTCGATATCGGCCAGTTCATCGGGCTCGGCGGCAATAAGCGCCGCGGACCGGATCAGCGCGCGGCCCCCCTCGTCGCCGCTCGCCAGCAACGCGGCGAAATGCGCGCGGCCGAACAGGGCGGGCGGCATCGGGACACCCGCACGCGACGATGCGACCACAGGCGCCCGCTTCGCATCGAAGCGGTCCAGCAACGCGCGCAAATGCGCCGTCCCGACGAAAGGCATGTCGGCCAGCAGGACGAGCACGGCCCGCGCGTCGCTTTCCGCCGCCCGCCCGATACCGATAGCCAACGAGCTTGCGAGACCGCGCTCCGGGTGCGGATTGATCGCGACGTCGAACCCGCGGCGCGCCAGGTCCACGGCAACCGGCCCTTGTCCGCTGCACACCGCGATCCGCCGGCCGGCGCCAAGCTCCACCGCGCGCTCGGCCGCATGGAGGGCAAGCGGGCGTCCGCCGAGCGGCACCGAGAGCTTGTCGATTTCGCCGAACCGCTGCGACCGGCCCGCCGCGAGCAGGATAACCGCGATTTCGTCGGCGTCGATCATGGCTCGTCCTTTCCCCATGCCGCGATCGGCGATCGGCAGAGTGGCCGCATGATAGCGCCCTTGGCAAGTTTTCCCGGCGACATTCTGGCCTTCGCTACAGCGCGGGCGGACGAAGGGGTCGCCGTCGCCCTGGTCACGCTGACCGGAATCGAAGGGTCGTCGCCGCGCGCCATCGGGGCCCAGATGGCGGTTGCCGCCGACGGACGCTATCTCGGTTCCTTCTCGGGCGGATGTATCGAAGCCGCGGTCGTCGCCGAGGCGCGAAAGGCGTTGGCAGAGGGCACGGCAAGACTCGTCCGCTTCGGCAGGGGATCACCCTACCTCGACATCCGCCTGCCGTGCGGGGGCGGCATCGACCTGCTCTTCACGCCGCTTGGCGATGTCTCGGCGGTTCGCGAGGTTGCGACCCGGCTCGATGCGCGGCGGCAATCGGCGCTGCTGCTGACCGCTCGGGGCGCGGAAGCCGTTGCGATCCCCGGCGGCCCCGGATGGCGGGGGGACGATTTCTGCCTCCCCTACGCGCCCCGCCCGCGCATTACGCTGGTCGGCCAGGGCGAAGACCTGATGGCAACCGCGCGCCTGGCTCAGTTCTTCGGCGCCGGAACGCGCGCTTTTTCTCCGATCGCGCACGATGTCGAGGCGCTCGCCGGATGGGGAATCGACGCCGGCCACCTGGCGACCCGTTCGGCCCCGCCGCGCCTGCCGACCGATGCGTGGACCGCCCTCGTGTTCCTGTTCCATGATCGCGACTGGGAAGAGGCGTTGCTTCCCGCAGCGCTCGATCTGCCTTGCTTCTATCTCGGCGCGGTGGGCAGCCGCCGGTCGCACGAAGCGCGGCTCGACATGCTGCGCGCGGCGGGCGTCGGCGCAGCGGCGCTTGCATCGCTGCGCGCACCCGTGGGGCTGATTCCCTCGACTCGCGATCCCGCGACACTTGCCATGTCGCTCGTCGCGGACATCCTGGAGGCGTATCAGGCGATGTGCGAAACCAAGGGACCGCTCCGCGCGCTCGAAGCCGCCCGCTAGCCGGGTCCGGTCGCCGCCGCTGTCGCGTCCATCGCCAACGCGATTGCGCCCAGCGGCCCGGCAAGCGGTCCGAGTTCGGGCGAGACGACATAATCGCCATCGCTCGGCAACGGCATGTAACCCGCCAGGCTCGCCCGGAGCGCCGAATTGATCCGCGGCAGCAGGTGCGGTTGCCCGGCGAGCACTCCGCCGCCCATCGCAACGCGCATCGGCCCGGCGGTGACCGCCAGCGCGTGGAGCATGACCGCCAGGCTGTGGACCACCGGTTCCCAAACCGGATCGTCGGCCGCCACATCGGACCACTGGCGCGCGCCGATGCGCGCCTTGATCGCGGTGCCCGAGGCCAGCCCCTCGACGCAATCGTCGTGAAAGCGGCACACGCTCGCCGCGTCATCGCCGGACAGGCGCGGGACGCGTATATGGCCGATCTCGCTATGACCCAAGCCGCGGGTCGGGCGTCCGTGGACGATCAGGCCGACGCCGACGCCGGTGCCGACGGTGACATAGGCGAAATCGTCGAGCCCGCGCCCGCTGCCCCAGCGAATTTCCGCGAGCGCCGCGCCGTTGACGTCGGTATCGAAGCCGATCGGTACGCCAAAGGCGCGCATCGGGCCGAGCAGGTCCGCGCCTTCCCAGTCGGCCTTGTTCGTGGCGCCGACACGCCCATAGCCCCTGGCGCGCGGATCGATCTGCAATGGACCGAAGGCCGCGACGCCCAGGCCGCCGAAGCCCGGACCTGCGGACCATTCCTCAAGCACCGCGTGGATGGCGGGCAGCGTCTCCGACGGCGCAGTCGTGGCGATCGTCCGCTGGTCGCGGATATCGCCGGGGCCGGCGGCAAGCGTGCAGATACATTTCGTACCGCCCAACTCGACCCCGGCGAACGCGCGTGCGCGCTCGCGATCCTCTGCGGAGCCGATCACCGGCGCATCTCTCGTCTCATCCCGAAAGTCTTGCCGCCCGCACTCCCGGCGCGCAACCCCGAACCGCGGCGAGCGGGCTGCGTTCGCCTATTCGACCTTCGCCGGGCAGGACAGATTCTCGCCGACAGCCTCAACCTTCGCGGCCAACAGGGTCGCGGCGAACCCCTTGTCGGCGGTCAACGACACCGGATAGTCGACGCGCTGTACATTGGCGCCGCCGTCGGCAAAGCAGCGCAGCGGAACCTTGATCGTGCCGACCTGCCCTTCGGGCGCCGACGCCAGCAACGCATCGATATTCACCGCCACGCCGCCGAACGCCAGCGTCACCGGCGCGCCGCCCTTTGCATCGATCCGCCAGTCCAGCCGCAGCGCGAAACTGTTGTTGAGCTGGCGGGTCAGGTCGGCGACCGGGCCCGACAGGTTGACCGTCGCAGGGCCCGTCCAGACGAACGACTTGCCATCTTCCTGCGCCTGGACATCGACCGACCGCGTCTGGAGCAGGCCGTAGCTGCTGTCGAGCGGCGTCGATTCGACCTGCCGCGAGCCGCCCGCGTCGGCGATGGACAGCGTCCAGGGCGCACGGGCTCGCCCGCCCGAGAAGAAATTCTCGACATTCATCATCGCGGCGACGTCGACGCCCGGGTCCTCGGACAATTTCGGGATGCGGCGCGCCGACCCATAGGTCAGGCCATAGCCGACCTCGAACAGCGGCTTTTCGACCGGCGAACGGGCGTCGGCGGGCCAGGCGAAGGGGAGCGTCCCGGTGAAGCCGCGCTTGCTGTGGCCATCGGTTCGGGCGACCAGCACGTCGGCGACGCCCGCCCCCTGCGACCCCGGCAGCCACGCCGCGACGAACGCGTCGGCGGCGTTGATTTCAGGGCTGGTGAACATCGGTCGTCCCGACAGGAACAGGGCGACGACGGGAATGCCCGCGGCCTTCAGCTTTTTCAGCGTTGCCAGGTCCTTCGCCTCGGCCGGCTGGTAATCGAGCGTCGGCACATCGCCCTGGAACTCGGCATAGGGCTCTTCGCCGAACACGACGATCGCCACATCGGGCCGTTCGGTGAAGCTGCCGTCGGCCGACAGGGCCGCGCGGCCTCCCGCCGCCTCTACGGCCTGCTTCAAACCTTCCCAGATCGTCTGGCCGTTGGGGAAGTCGGCGTGGGTCACGTCGGTCCCTTGCCAGCTGATCGTCCAGCCGCCCGACTGCATCGCCATATTGTCGGCCCCCGGCCCGGCGACCAGCAATTTCGCGCCGGGCCTGATCGGAAGGGCACTGCCTTCATTTTTCAGTAATACCAGCGATTTGGAAACGGCTTCGCGTGCGATGTCGAGATGCTCGGCCGCGCCGACTGCTGCGGTATTGCCGCGGTCGACATGATCGACGTCGAACAGGCCGAGCTTGTATTTGACCCGCAAGATACGGCGCACCGCATCGTCGAGCCGTTCGGCGGATATCGTGCCGTCCCTCGCCTCGCGCACCGTGCTTTCGTAAAGCCCCTTCCAGCTGTCGGGCGCCATATACATGTCCAGCCCCGCATTCACCGCCTGCGCGCAGTCGGTCACGCTGCACCCCGCGACCTGTCCATGTCCGTTCCAGTCGCCGACGACGAAACCCTCGAACCCCATCTTGCCTTTCAGCGCGTCGGTAAGCAGTCCCTTGTTGCCGTGGTTCTTGACCCCGTTCCAGCTCGAAAAACTCGCCATCACGGTCAGCGCGCCGGCATCGATCGCGGCGGGATAGCCCTGTGCATGCTTGGCGATCAGCTCGTCCTCGCCGATCTTCGCATCGCCCTGGTCCTTGCCCTCGAACGTGCCGCCGTCGGCAAGATAATGTTTCGCTGTCGCCGCGACATGGTTCGCCCCGACCGGGCGCGCGACTGCGAGCGGACCCTGTAGTCCCAGCACCATCGCGCGCGCATAGGCGGCAACGAGCTTCGGATCGGACGAATAGCCTTCATAGCTGCGGCCCCAGCGCAGATCCTGCGGCACCGCGAGCGTCGGCGCAAAGGTCCATTCGATGCCGCTTCCCGCGATCTCGGCGGCCGTGACCGCCCCGATGCGCTGGATCAGCTCCGGATCGTGCGCCGCGCCCAGCCCGATATTGTGCGGAAACAGCGTCGCACCGGGGACATTGTTGTGTCCGTGCACCGCGTCGACGCCAAAAATGATCGGAATGGCGACGCCGTTCGCCTGCGGCTCCAGCGACGCGGCGCGAAATTCGCCGACCAGCTTCGCCCAGTCGGCGGCGCTCGATCTTTCGTTGCCATAGGGGCCGCTGTTGCCCCCCGCGAGGATCGAGCCGAGCGGATAGGTTTCGAGATCCTTGGGCGTGATGGTGCTGATGTCGGCCTGAATCAGCTGACCGACCTTTTGCTCGATCGTCATCCGCGCGAGCAGCGCGTCGATCCGCGCCTCGGTCGCCGCATCGGTGATCGCCGCGGGGCTTTTTGCCGGCGGCCACAGGTCTGGGTGAACCGTTGCCGCGTCGGTCGCCGCGCCCTCGGGAGCCGCCGCCGATACCGCCGTCCCCGCTAGCAACAGCGTCGTCGCCATCGCAAAAGCCGATCGCCTCATGTCTCTCCCATCCCCTTGCCGGTCGCTATGTGAACGTTATCAAAATCGTTTCGCATACCGCATCGACGAAATCAAGAGCTAGGCTCAGGCCCCTACGAGGTGCCGTCCGGATTTTCCGACGGGCGCGGCATTGTCGCGAGCAGCACGACCGCCGCGACGGCCAGCGCGGCGAGCAACAGGAACAGCATCTCGAACCCGAAACCGGGGACGAGCGAGATGGTGAGCCAGGGCATGATCAGCGACGGCACCGTGTTGGTCAGGTTGAAGACCCCCAGGTCGCGGCCGCGGCGGTCGGGACGTGGCAGGATGCGCAGCGTCTGGCCCGAGTGAAGCGCCAGAAACACGGTAGTCGCGATACCGAACAGCAGATAGCTCAGTTTCGCGCTGTCCGGATCGGCGGCCAGCGCCATGCCGACCAGGCCGGCGGCCGATCCGCTCGCCGCGACCACCAGCGGCAGAAAGGGGCGGTCGTGGCGATCGGCCCAGCGCCCGGCGACGAGCGCGATCGGCACGGCGAGGGTCAACGCAAGGCTGAAAATCCTGGCCTTTTCGTTATCCTGCATCGCCGGATCGATCGAACGAAACCAGAAATAGAGATAGGCGAACAACGCCGCCTCGGCGATCTGCACCAACAGCCGCGCAAGCCACATCCGTACCGCCGGCCCCTTCGAACGCACGACGGGCTCCGCGTCGCTGCGTCCCGATCGTGCGGTCAGTTCGGGGAAAGGTCGCGGCCGCCCCACCAGCAGGACGGGCACGACCGCGGCCGCGACCAGCAGCGCGACGACCCCCAATCGCCCATCGACCGAAACCAGCCCGGGCAGCGTCGCTATTGCCCCCGACCATGCGCCGAGCGCGGGCGAAAAGGCGAGCAGTCCGCCCAGCAAGCCCTTCTGCGCGTCGGGCACGCAATCGCCCGCCCACGCCGACAGCGGCCCGAGCATCATGTTCAGCCCCAGCTGCCACAGGATAATGACCCCGATCAGCGTCCAGACGTCGCGCGCAAGCGGCATCGCCAGCAGCAGCCCGATGGTCAGGACCAGCCCGGTCGCGATCCAGCCGCGACGATTGCGGCTGCGGTCGCTCAGCCAGCCAAAAACAATGCCCGCGACGCTGGCCGCCACCGCGCCGCAAAAGGTGACATAGCCCAGATACTGGACATCGTCGGCGCCGGTCAGCGTGGTCATGCGCGCGGGCAGCAGGATGGTCAGGAACGGGACATAAGCGATCGCGCCGCCCGCGGCGGCAAGCGCATAGAGCAGCAGGAAGCCGAGCGACTGGCGCCGCGGGGCGTCCCCCTCGCTCACGCCGGACGCTGCGGAGGTGCGGTCGAACCGCGCTCGACCAGGCTGCCGTGAACGACCGTCGGGATCGCCGGCTTCGGCTCGCCGCGCTGAGCCGCGATGATCAGCTCGACCGCGCGCGATACGGTCTCGGCGATCGGCTGGTCGACGGCGGTCAGCGGTGGCTGGGTAAAGCGCACGATCGGCGTGTTGTCGAAACTGATGATCGAGAGGTCGCGCGGGATATCGAGCCTGCGGGCCCGCGCAACCTCGATCGTCGCGAGCGTCATCTGGTCGTTGCTGACGATGATCGCGGTCGGCGGATCGGCGCGGTCGAGCAATGACCGCGCGGCGACCTCGCCAGAGGCATAGCTGAAATCGCCCCATATCAGCAGGCCGTCGCGGCTCAGCCCCGCGCTGTCCATTTCTTCGCGCCAGCCGTCGACGCGCCAGCCGCTCAGATTATATTCGGGCGACCCCGCGATGAAGCCGATCCGGCGATGGCCCAGGTCGATCAGGTGCCGGGTCGCGAGCCGCGCCGAGCCTTCGTCGTCCATCGTCAGCGCGATCCCGGCCTCGCCGCCCACCGAACCGATCCGCGCGAACGGGATCTTCGCCTTGTCGAGCAGCGCAACGATCAACGGATTGTCCGAATGCGGCGGGGTCAGCACCACCCCATCGGGCTGCAGCGCGGCGATCGTCGCGCGCAATTCCCGCTCGACATGATCGGTATGCGTATCGACCAGCTCGAAAATCATGCGATAACCAAGCTCGGCGCATTTGAGCATCCCGCCCAGCAGCATCTGGTCGACCCAGTCGATCCCCTGCCGCCCGCGCCAGTCGGCGATCGTGCGCTCGCGGTCGTTGATCGCCAGGATCAGATAGGATCGCGATCCGCTCATCCGCTGCGCCGCGATCGACGGGACATAGCCCAGCTTGTCAATCGACGCCTGCACCCGTTTCTGCATTTCGGGCCGGACATTGGGTTCATTGTTGATGACGCGGCTCACCGTCTGCAGCGATACGCCTGCATCCGCGGCCACATGCTTGATCGTTACCGACTGCCGTCGACGCCCCATCAGTCTTTTTCGCCCCCCGCTTCGGCTGTGCTGCTAGCGTCCTTTGGTTCGCTTTGCCAGACGCGAACCCAATCGACCTCCATCCGCTTCGGATAGCCCGTTTCATCGACCCCGCCCGCGGTCCGGCTCTCCGCCAGTCCACCCCCGATAGCCAGGTTCAGGATCAGGTGGAACGGACGGTCGAACGGCGCGGCCGGATCGTCGGTTGCGCCCGTGGTCCAGTCGCCTGCAACCTGGCTTGCATAAACGCGGCCGTCGATCGTCCAGTCGAACCGCCCCTCGCGCCAGACGAGGCCGAAAACATGCCAGCCGTCGAGCGGCGCGGGCAGCGTGGTTTCGGCGCCCTTGTGCTGATTGGCCGGCGCGGTGCCGCCGAAATGCAGCGTACCCAGAATACGGTTTTCGGTCCCGCCCGCGCAGTCCTTGCACGCGACGCCCAGATTCACCGCCTCCAAAATGTCGATCTCGCCCGACGCTGCCCACGCGCCGTAATGCGCTTCTTCGGGCAGCATCCAGATCGCGGGCCAGGTTCCCTGCCCTTGCGGCAGCTTGGCGCGCACCTCGATCTTGCCATAGGTCCACGCCGCCTTGCCCCGCGTCACCAGACGCGCCGAGGTAAAGTCCTTCGTCGCGGTCGCCTTCGCCTTTTCGGGGTCGCCGCGCTGCGCCGCCGGATAGGCGGGACCGGTCCTCCGCTCCCTGCGCGCGGTGATCACCAGCCTGCCGTCCTCGACCGCGGCGTTGCGCCGATCGTCGGTATAGCATTGGCGTTCGTCGTTGCCGCCGCCCCAGCAATCGACGTCGAAATCCCATTTTGCGCGGTCGATCGCCGGACCATCGAACTCGTCCGACCAGACGAGCCGCCAATCGCCGGCGTCGTCGGCAGGCGCCGGGGCGATCACCGCCGCGGCGAGCATCAGGCCGAGGGCCGCGATCATGCCGCTTCGGCCGCCTCGGCGCCGCAATAGCGCGCGACATAAGCGTGGTGCTCGGGCAGTTTCGCGACCGTATCGGCGACCTGGGCGCGGATCGTCGCGAGCAGCTTTTCCAGCTCGTCGTCGCGCAGCTTGGTGGCGATCGGATGATAGCTTTGCGGTTCGACCCCCTGCCCCATCATCACCTGCACCCAGCTGTTCTCCGCGAACAATTCCTCGTTGCGGCGAAAGACGCGCCCAGTCTCGCGGAACAATTCGATCTTCTGCGCCAGGCTGTCGGGGATCGGCATGTCGGCGCAATAGCGCCAGAAGGCGCTGTCGCGGCGGTTCGTGACCTTGTAATGCAGGACCAGGAAGTCGCGGATCTGGTCCATGTCCTGCCCCTGCTGGTCGTTGAATTCGGCGATGTCGCGCATGCTCGGGCGGCCGGCGGGAACCATGCGGACGAAGCGCAGCACCGCGCGCTGGATCAGGTGGATGCTCGTCGATTCGAGCGGTTCCATGAAGCCGCCCGAAAGCCCGATCGCGACGCAGTTTCGATGCCATTGGCGCCGCCGCACCCCGCTGGTGAAGCGCAGGAAGTTGGGCTCGGTCAGCGGCTCGCCCTCGATATTGCCGAGCAAGCGGTCGAGCGCGGCATCGCGATCGAGATAGCGGCTGCAATAGACGAGACCGTTGCCGCTGCGATGCTGGAGGGGGATGCGCCATTGCCAGCCGGCGTCGTGCGCCATCGCGCGCGTATAGGGCACCGGCGGCCGGACATTCGGCGTCTGCAGCGCGATCGCGCTGTCGCACGGCAACCAGTGCGTCCAGTCGTCGAAGCCCGCATGCAGCGCCCCTTCGATGAGCAGCGCGCGAAAGCCGGTGCAGTCGAGGAAGATATCGCCCTCGATCCGGCGGTCGCCGTCGAGCACCAGCGCCGCGATATCGCCGCTCTCGGTATTAAGTTCGACGCGGCCGATCCGGCCTTCGACCCGCTTCGTTCCGTCTTCTTCCGCCATCTTGCGCAGGAAGCGGGCGTAAAGGCCCGAATCGAGCTGGTAAGCATAGTTCATGCGGTCGCCGGGCAGGTGCGCGAACTTGCCATCGAGCGCCGCCGCCAGTTCGAGGCAATAATCGTCATAGGGCTGCCCGTGCCCCTTCGCGCGCCCGTGCATCCAGAAATGCTGGAACCCCGCCGACCAGTGATCCTTGCCGGTCAGGCCGAAACTGTGGAAATAGCGCGACCCGACATCCTTCCAGTCGTCGAACAGGATGCCGAGCTTGAACGTGGCCTGCGTCGCGCGCATGAAATCGGCCTCGTTGATCCCGAGCAGCCGGTTGAAATTGACCAGCGGCGGAATCGTGCTCTCGCCGACGCCGATAGTGCCGATCGCCTCGGACTCGACGAGCGTCAGGTCGACCGCCCCGCCCATCGTCCGCGCGATCGCCGCAGCCGCCATCCAGCCGGCGGTGCCGCCGCCGGCAATCACGATACGCTGGCGTTTCCGGTCGTCGCTCATCGGCTCAATGTCCTCAGCAGGAAGGCGCGCAGGCGCCCCGCGGTTTCGGCGGTCAGCGGCGCGAGGACGCTGCGCGCCTTTTCGGGAATATGCGCGGTGACGTCGTCGTCCGCGTCGAACACATAATGGTCGAACAGCCGGCGCCAGATCGCCTTGTCCTCGGCCGGCAGGTCGCGGATCGCGAGCATCGCATGGTTGAGCGCGTCCTGCGGCTGGCCGAGCCACGCGGGCGTGTCGCGCCACCAATAGTTGACCAGGATGTTGAACGGGTCGAGCCCCTCGACATGGTGCCACCACATCGACGGGATGAAGAGCGCGTCGCCGGGTTCGAGCTCGGCGACCTGCGCATGCGCCATCGCCTCGACGAAGCGCGGATGCGCGGCAAGGTCGGGCGCGTCGAAGTCGACCATGCTCACCGCGCGGCCGGCGGGCGTATTGTCGATCGGTCCCAGATAAAGATTGCCGAACTGATCGGGCGGGAACAGCGTAAAGCGCCGGCGGCCCGCCGCGCAGCAGGCCAGGTTGTCGGGGAAGTCATTATGCGCCGCGATCCGTGTGCGTGTACCGATCCAGATGCTCTTCAGCGGCTCGCGGCAGCCCAGGTCGACCGGATTGGCCGCATCGAGCCCGGCGAAATGCGCCGGGATGTCGATCGAGGCGAGATAGACGGTCCGCGCCTCGTCTTGCTCCTCGGCGGCATCGATCCCGGCAAAGATGTCGGGCAGCCTGCCGGTGCCGGTGCGGAAGTTCATCGCCATGTCGGCATCGTAGAACAGTCGGCCATCGTGTCCCGGCGGCGCGATCGATACGGTGAACGGTCGATCGCGCGCGTGATCGAGCAGATAGGCGCGCGCCGCGCGCGCCGACGTGCGTCCCGCCGCGACGAGCGGCCAGTCGGCGACGAGCCCGCGCACGACAAAGGGTTCGCGCGCGCCGGTTAGCAGCGCGTCGAGCCCCGCGCCCGCGTCGCACTCGACCTCGCGCACCCGGGCAAAGCGGTCGTAAATGGCGGGATCGCGATCAGCCATCGCGCATCCTGCGGTTCTTGCGTGCGACCAGCTCCGCGATCTGCGACAGCGACGCCAGCGCCATGAAGATCGGCATCAGATGCCCCTCGGCGTGCAGGCGCCCGAGCGCCGCGGCATCGAGCGCGCGCAACCTGGCTTCGTCGACGATGTGGAAACCGACAAGCGAGTTCTTCGACCCGTCCTCCAGCGGCACCTCGAGCGTGAAAGGCTCGAGCAGGTCATGGTCGGCAAGCGCGGCGAAGAAGGCGCCGCTCGCGCGATACCCCTCGTCAAGCGCGCCGAGCCGCCCGGCCACCGCGTCCAGATAGGGCGTGGCCATCCCGTCCTCGTCGAACAGGCGCACGCCTTCGTCGCTCGGGGCGATGCGCGGATGGTCGAGGTCGATGTGGACATGGCCCGTCCCCTCGCCGCTTGCCGGCCGCCCGACGAGAAAGGGTTGGATCGCGAGCGACAGCGGGCGGTAGCCCGCATCCCAGCGATCGCTGTCGAGGAACAGGTTCTCGCCATTTTCAAAACCGAACAGCGCGACGGCAATAAACGCCTCCTGCCCCGGCTCGCGGCGAAAGAGGATCGGAAAATGGCCCTGGACGCTGCGAAATTCGTTCGGAACGGTCAGCGTCGCCATTACCGCGTCGCCCAGTTCGGCGCCGACGTCGGTCCGTACCCGCAAGGCACGGTGGCTGTTCTTGTCGAGGGGCGCGTGCTGGCTCATCAAAATCCTTCCACTTGGGCGCCCGCTTCACCGACATCGGAGAGCAGGGCGTCGAGATAGGCGCGATTGCCGGGCAGTCCCGCCGCCAGCGCGCGGGCGCGGCGCGCGGTTTCGGCGATCGCACCGCGCGCACGGTCGGTCGCGGTCGATCCTTCGGGTACGGGATAGCCCATGCCGTAAAGGATATATTGGTGGCTTTCGGCCGAAAATATCTCGTCGACCTGCGGAAAGTCCCAGCGCGACGGCACCTGGTCGCGCCACAGCGTCAACAGCCCGGCCAACCGTGCGGGGACGTGCGCCGGGTCGCGCTGCGCGCGCCAATAGGGTTCGTCACGGCGGCTGAGCAGGTAATGCAGCTTCAGAAAGTCGACGATACGGTCCCAGCGATAGCGGAACAGCGCGTCGAAACGCTCGGCGAGCACGGGCAACGTGTCGCGGCGTGCTGGAAAATTCTCGATCAGGGCGGTCAGCGACAATTCGATCATCACGATCGCAGAGGCTTCGAGCGGTTCGATGAACCCTGCCGACAGCCCGATCGCGACACAATTGCCGTGCCAGAACCGCGCGCGATGCCCGGTCGGAAAGGCCAGGCGCCGCACCGGCGCATCGGGCGCATCGGGAAGCGCGCGCGCGATATAGGCGCGCAGCTCGGCCTCGGCCGCATCGTCGGCCAGAAAGCGGCTGGCATAGACGCAGCCGATACCGCGGCGGTTCGGCAGCGCGATGTCCCAGATCCAGCCCGCCCGGTGCGCGGTCGCGATCGTCTGCGATGCGATCGGCGCCCCCACGGCGGTCGGCACCTGCACCGCGAGCGCGCGATCGTTGAGCAGCACGTCGCTGCGGTCGATCCACGCGGCGCCGCAATGGCCGCCGATCAGCATCGCCGCATGGCCGCTGCAATCGATGAACAGGTCCCCCGCGATCTCGCCATGCGCACGCGTCGCGAGCGCCGCTATGTCGCCCTGCCCGTCCGCGCGGACCCCCGTCACCGTGTCGGCGACGTGCCGCACACCCAGACGCTGCACCGCATGGCGGCGCAGCAGCGCGGCGAATTTTCCGGCGTCGAGGTGATAGGCATAGTTAAGGGCGCCCTGATAGCCCGGCATCGCCCGCTGCCGCGGCGCCAGGTCGCGCGCGCACGCCGCCGCCTGCGCCGTCATCGCCGACGCGAAATCGACCCCGCCGCCCATCTCGGACCAGGCGGCGACCAGAGCGTCCGCCGGCATGGGCGGCGGCGGGGTAAAGGGATGCAGGTAGCGATCGTCGGCGCGGCCGTCGACCCAGCCGTCGAAGCGCGATCCCTGTTTGAACGACCCGTCGCACGCGGCAAGAAATTCGGCCTCGTCGATACCGATCGCAGCCAGCGTCGCGCGCATCGTCGGCCATGTCCCCTCGCCCACCCCGACGGTCGGAATATCGGGCGCCTCGACCAGCGTGACGGACAGGTCGGGCCGCGCGGCCGCGATCCGGCATGCCGACAGCCAGCCGGCGGTGCCGCCGCCCAGGATCACCACGCTCCCGATCGATTGGGTCATCACGATATCCTAGGCGAGCCGCCGCGCCCCGTCACGCAAAAGAGCCGCACCGGGCAAGCGGTGCGGCTCTCTCGCCAGGAGGGCGGCGGAGGAAGCCGCCCGTCGGTCAGAAGTTGAACCGCACGCCCGCCGCGTAGCGCGCAAAGCCCGGCGACGCGAAGGTGACGTTGTTGTCGGACCGCTTGTGCCCGCGCCGTCCCTCGCCGGTCAGGTTGATCGCTTCGACGAAGCCGGTCAGCCCGGGCATGAACTCATAGCTCGCGCTGGCGTCGATCTGCCAATAATCCTCGATATAGACCGGGTTCGGCCCGGTCGCGTCGAGGAACTGGTCGCGCCAGTTCCATGCGACGCGCGCCTGGATCGGCCCCTTGTCGTAATAGACCACGGCGTTGGCGCTGTCGCTCAGCCCGGTCAGCGCGAACTGCGCGACCGTCGCGGGCTGCGTATTGTCGAACACCGCATCGCCGTCGACGATCGTATAGTTCAGGATCACGCCGAACCCGGTATCCCAGAAGCTGTGCTGGAGCGCGAACTCCCAGCCTTTCAGGAGCGCGGTCTGGTCGCTGTTGATCGGTGTCGTGATCTCGAAATTCACCAAGTCGTCGCCGGCCACGCCATAGATGTCGCCGGTGGTGTAACCGGCGGGATCGGTGCCCGTCGGATTGGTCGTTTCGGGGAAAGTGTCAAAAATATACTGCCGGATATCCGCCGTGCTTGCTCCCGCGCCGAGGGCGGCGATCGCGGCGTCGTACCGGGCGCCGAACGCCGGATGCGTCAGCCCGAACGCATAGGAGTCGACCCGCGTCTGCGCGATGAAGTTCGACACATTCTTGCGGAAATAACCGACCGACACATAGCTCGCCGGCGCGTAATACCATTCGGCGGAGAAATCGAGGTTCTTCGACTTGTACGGAAGCAGCCCCGGATTGCCCTGGTTGCCGGTGCCGCCGCCGATGCGGAAGCCCGGATCGATCGTGCGCCCGCCCTGCAGATTGTCATAGGTCGCACGAGTGATCGTGTGGCTGTACGATGCGCGCAGCTTCACATTCTCGATCGGCTCGATGTCGAAATCGATCGCCGGCAGCCAATTGTCGTAATGCCCCTTGAAGCGCGTGAAATCGCTCTGGTCGGAAAAGAGGACATAGAATTCGTTGGCCGCGCTCCAGGCGGTGCCGTCGGGGATCGGAACCAGCGCCGAGGAATCGATCGTCGTCGTTTCATAACGCAGGCCCGCGGTCAGGTGCGCCGGGTTGCCGAAGAGGTCGAACTCGTTGTTCACCTGGATATAGGGCGCCAGCGTCTTTTCGGTCAGGCGGCGATCGGTGGTGAAGGCCGCCAGGCAGCTGTCGGCGCTCGCGGCGCGGTCGCACGTGCCGTACAGGCCGTCGATCAGGTCGACCATCCGTTCGAAATCGAAGGTATAGAAGCTCTGGATCATCGCCGGATCGCCGGCCCCGCCCAGCCCCTTGAACTTGTCGGGCAGCGTGACGAGCGTGAAGATATCGTCGGGAATATCCGATGCCGGCCCGGCGCCGCTCCACGTCTCGTTCTGGATGAAGCCATAGGCCGACCGGACATTATTGTCGGTGAACGACACGCCGAAATCGATGCTGTCGAGGAAGCTGCCGCCGTGACCATAATGGCCGCGCAGCTGGATCTGGTCGATCTGGTTGCGGAAATAGGCGTTGCGGAACGCGTTGCCGGTCGGCGTGATCAGAGAAGCGTCGAGCGGATCGATGCCCGGATACATGTCATAGGAGATGATCGGCAATTCGCTGTCGAAATTGATCGTCTGGTCCGACACGCCGAAGATCGCATTGCCGACCGACACGCTCGACCCATATTTGTTGCTCGGCTTCGACGTCGCCGACGAATGGTGATAGTCGAGTTCCATCGTGACGCCGCCCGGCGCCTCCCACGTCAGGTTCGCACCCAGCGAGCGGTTGATGCTGCGGTTCGCGGTCAACGCGCCGCTGTACGACAGGTCCTTGCGTTCGCCGGCCCCGAAATGCTCCGAATAGAAGAGCGGCGCCGCGACCGGGCCGTCGGTCCATGCGCTCGACGTGTCGTTGTGGTTGAACCAGATACCGACGTTGCTGTTCCGCACTTCGACGGTGTTCTGCGAAAAGGTATAATCGATCGTCGCGGTCAGCGAATCGATCGGACGGAATTGCAGCACCGCCTGTCCATTGATGCGCTCGCGATCGATGTCGTTCAGGTTGTACGACCCGTTCTGCGGCACTTCATAGACGTCGCCGTCGTCCGGATGATTGGTGATATTGTCGTATCGCGGATCGCCCGGCTGCGCCAGCGAGCCCCAGTTATTCTCGTTCCCCAGATAGCCGTCGCGCCAGTCGCTGTTGAAGCTGTTGTCGCTCGCCTTGCGGCGCTGGTACGATCCGACGATCAGGATGCCGATGCGGTCGTCGGCAAAGGTGTCGCTGATGATCCCCGAAATCTCGGGCGTGATCGGATTGCCCTGATTGCGCGAGCTGTCATAGACGCCCTTGACCGCGAAGCTGCCGTTCAGGCCGGGCTTGTCGAACGGGCGCGGGGTGCGGATGTTGATCGCCGACCCGATGCCGCCCGACGGGATCGACGCGCGACCGGTCTTGTAGACCTCGACCGCCGCCACGCCTTCGGATGCCAGGTTGGCGAAGTCGAACGAACGCGAGGACGGCGGGCTCGCCCCGTCGCCCAGCGACGAGGTCGGCATCTGGCGGCCGTTCAACGTGACCAGGTTGAAGTTCGGGCCGAAACCGCGAACGGTCACGAACGAGCCTTCGCCGCGATCGCGCGCGATCGAAACGCCCGTGATGCGTTGCAGCGATTCGGCCAGGTTGGTGTCGGGGAATTTACCGATATCCTCGGCAGAGATCGCATCGACCACGCCCTGCCCGTCGCGCTTGATGTCCGACGAGGCCTGCAAGCTCGCGCGGATGCCGGTCACGACGATCGCGTCGCCCTCGGCGACATCGCCGCCGGTTGCGTCCTGCGCCATCGCGGTCGATGCCATGCCCATCAGCGACAATGCCGACGTGCCGACCAGCAATCTGGCGAGCCAAAGCTTGTTGGATGCCTGCACCCCTTGGTCCTCCCCTGTAAGACGCCGCTCGTTTCTTCGCGCGGCTTTCATTGAATGTGAACGTTCACCTAAATGATAACGTTCTCTTTGTCAATCGAACCACGGGTGCGTCTGCATACGATTGCGGCGGATGTGATGCAAAAATGCTGCACTGTCGGGTGCAGCAAAAGGCGGCGCTCAGCCGGCGGAAGAGGGGAACCGGGGCGCGCGGCTGACGAGCGCCGGCAGCGGCCGGCCCATGACACCGGTGAACCAGTTTGCCGCGTCGACCAGCGCCGGCAGCGCAAGTCCGGTCGCGATCCCGCTGCGGTCCAGCATATAGGCGACATCCTCGGTCGCGACATTGCCCGCGGCACCCGGCGCAAAGGGACAGCCGCCAAGCCCGCCGAGCGAGGCGTCGACCACCGCGGCGCCCTCGCCCACCGCCGCCCAGACGTTCGCCAGCCCGGTGCCGCGCGTGTTGTGGAAATGCACCCGCACCGGCAGCGGCGCGATCGCCTCGGCGACGCGTCCGACCGTTTCGGCGACCTGCGCCGGCACCCCGACGCCGATCGTATCGGCAAGCGCGACCTCGCGCGGCGACGCGTCGGCGGCGCGCTTCGTCATTTCGACGACATGGCCGATCGCTATCTCGCCCTCGAATGGACAACCAAAGGCCGTCGCGATCGTGATCTGCGCGCTGCGCCCGGCTGCGGTGGCAAGCCCGACGATCGCTTTGGCGACGTCCAGGGATTCGGCGGCGCTCTGCCCCTGGTTGCGAATCCCGAACGTGTCGCTCGTCACGCACACCGCCCCCAGTTCGTCGATCCGGCCGGTCGCAAGCGCGCGCTCGGCACCGCGGCCATTCAGGACCAGGCCGATATAGGTGACGTCGTCGCGCTCGGGCAGCATCGCGACCAGGTCCTCGGCATCGGCGAGTTGCGGCACGCGCCTGGGATTGACGAAGCTCGTCACCTCGATCCGCCGGGCGCCCCAGGCGATCGCGCGCTCGACCAGGCCGAGCTTGTCGGCGGTCGCGACGACGTCCTTTTCGTTCTGCAGCCCGTCGCGCGGCCCGACCTCGACCATTTCCACACGCTTTTCCGTCGCCATTTCGCTTTCCGCTCCGGTTGCCAATTTAGCAGGTTGCAAATTACATAGCATTCTAAGTATATCATGGCCATATCTTGTGGCGCTTTTGACCGCATAAAGACGATATTAGGCGAGATGGACGCCCGAAGGGAGCGATATGACGAACGGGGACGGCAACGCGGGCGCGCTGCAGGGAATCAAGGTCGTGGAACTGGGGCAGCTGATCGCCGGTCCCTTCTGCGGCCAGCTCCTGGGCGACATGGGCGCCGAGATCGTCAAGCTCGAGCCGCCGGGCACCGGCGACCAGATGCGCCACTGGGGCCAGGGCGACCGTCCAAGCTGGTGGCGCGTGATCGCCCGCAACAAATATTCGGTCGCGGTCGACCTGCGCGCTGAGGAGGGACAGGCCCTCGCTCGCGACCTGATCGCGAAAGCCGATATATTGATCGAGAATTTCCGGCCCGGCACGCTCGAAAAATGGAATCTCGACCCCGCCGATCTGCGCAGGACCAATCCGGGGCTGATCGTCGTGCGGGTGTCAGGCTATGGGCAGACCGGCCCCTATTCGCAGCGCGCGGGCTTCGGGGGCATCGGCGAGGCGATGGGCGGCTGGCGCGGCATCGTCGGCTATCCCGACCGGCCGCCGGCTCGCATGGGGGTTTCGATCGGCGACACCCTCGCGGCGACCTATGGCTGCATGGGCGCGCTCGCCGCGCTCCATCACCGCAGCAAGACCGGCGAAGGCCAGATCGTCGATTCGGCGCTCTATGAGGCGGTGCTTCAGGTGATGGAGTCGACGGTCGCCGATTATTCGGCGAGCGGTACCAAGCGCCGGCGCACCGGCTCGACCCTGCCCGGCATCGCGCCGTCGAACGTCTATCCGTGCCGCGACGGCGAATATCTGATCGGCGCCAATCAGGACGGAGTGTTCGCGCGCCTTGCCGCCGCGATGGGTCGCCCCGACCTCGCGAGCGACGAACGCTACGCCACCCACCGCGCCCGCGGCGCGCGACAGGATGAACTCGACGCGCTGATCGGCGAATGGACGCGGACGATGACGATCGCCGAACTCGAGGCGAAGATGATCGAGGCGGGGGTGCCCGCGGGCCGCGTATTCGACGCCGAGGACATGCTCGCCGACCCGCATTTCGCGGCGCGCGAAGCACTCGTCACCCTGCCCGACGCCGAACTCGGCGACGTCACGATGCAGGGCGTCTTTCCCAAGCTGTCGGCGACCCCCGGCTCGGTGCGCCGCCCCGCCCCGCTCGCCGTCGGCCAGGATACCGAAGAGGTGCTGGCGCGCTGGCTGGGGCGGGAGGCCGGACGGGAGGGCGCGGTATGATCGCCCTCTATGGCGGCCCGACTCCCAATGCGCGCAAGATCGCGATCGCGCTCCTCGAGATGGGGCTCGACTGGCGGCTCGAGCCCGTCGACATCCTTGCGGGCGACCAGCTCAAGCCCGAATTCCTCGCGCTGAATCCCAACAACAAGACGCCCGTGATCGTCGACGACGATGGCCCCCACGGCCCCGGATTCGTGCTGTGGGAAACCGGCGCGATCCTGCTCTACCTTGCCGAAAAGACCGGCCGCTTCCTGCCCGCCGATCCCGCGGCGCGGGCAATCTGCTGGCAGTGGCTGATGTTCCAGGTGTCGGGCGTCGGCCCGATGTTCGGGCAAGAGGCGCATTTCACCCATTACGCCAGGGACCGGCATCCCTATGCGATCGAACGCTACGGGCGCGAAGTCGACCGGCTGATGATGGTGCTCGACAAGAGGTTGGGCGAGGCCGAGTGGCTCGCAGGCGACGCCTATACGATCGCCGACATGGCCACCCTGCCCTATCTGCGCCGCCAGTTTATCGACAAGGCGGGGCGTTTTCCCAACGTCGAACGCTGGGGCGCGGCGATGCTCGAACGCCCTGCGGTCGCCGAAGGCATGAAGGTCGGCGTCGCGCGCGCCGAAACGATCGAAGGCGGCCTGACCGGCTTCACCGACGAGCACCGCGCGATCCTGTGGGGGGACCGCCAGCACGCGAAGCGTTGATAATTAAGGACGGGGCAGCCTTCCGCCCTGTCGCACAGCGATGGCGAGGCGGCAGCTCGGAGCGCCGACGGAGGGGCCGCGAGCGAAGGATTCGGCCGCTAAACGAAAAAGGGCGCTGCGTTGCCGCAGCGCCCCTTCTCGAATCAGGATCCCGAACGGGAGACGGTCTTACTTGATACCGTCGCGTTCCATCCGCTTGCGCTCCATCTTGCGGGCGCGGCGAACGGCGGCGGCGCGCTCGCGCGCACGCTTTTCGCTCGGCTTCTCGTAGTGACGACGCAGCTTCATTTCGCGATACACGCCCTCACGCTGCAGCTTCTTCTTGAGCGCGCGAAGGGCCTGGTCGACGTTATTGTCGCGAACGATGATCTGCATATGCCGTGTCGTCTCCTGTTCGTCCCGATAGCCTTTGGTTTCCGGGAATTTCCGGACCGCCCAAGACCATCGATATTCGGGCAATAAAAAGAGCGCCGCGAAAGCGCGACGTTCCGTTGCAGCGCCACTACCGGGATTCGCGCCGAAATGCAAGCCCTCGCGCGATGGGGCGCTGCCGATCCGCTCGGGCGAACCCGCGCTTCGGCCATATTGTGCGCGCCCCTCGCCTTGTGGCATAGGTAGCAGGACGAAACCGATAGGAAGAGGATCAGCCGATGGCCACCCAGCTCAAGCGCAACAGCAAATATAGCGAAGCCGAATGGACCGCGCGCCAGGAACTCGCCGCCTGCTATCGCATCTTCGCGATGATGGGCTGGGACGAGATGATCTTCAACCACATCACGGTAAAGGTGCCCGATGAAGAGGGCAGCTACCTGATCAACCCCTATGGCATGCACTTCAGCGAAGTCACCGCCTCGACGCTGATCAAGATCGATATCGACGGCAACAAGGTCGACGAAGACAATCCGTGGCACGTCAACAAGGCGGGCTTTGTCCAGCACAGCCTGTTTCACCGCGAACTGCCCGACGCGCATGCGATCATCCACACGCACACCACCGCGACGATGGCGGTCTGCTCGCTCGAGGGCGGGCTCCAGCCGACCAACTTCTATGCGTGCAACTACATGGGCCAGATCGGCTATCACGACTTCGAAGGCGTGACCGTCCGCGAGGAGGAAGGCGCGCGATTGCTCGACAATCTCGGCGACAAGCGCATCCTGATGCTGCGCAACCACGGGCCCGTCGTGATGGGCAAGACGCTGCCCGAAGCGTTCATCAAATATTGGGCGCTCCAGCGCGCGTGCGAGATCCAGCTTGCGACGATGAGCATGGGCAAGCCGGTGATGATCGGCGACGATGTGGTCAGGGTGCACCAGCGCGACCTCTATCAGGCCCAGATTCCCGGCGGCGCCGGCCGCGCCGAATTCGACGCGATGGTGCGCAAGGTCGACAAGATCGACACGAGCTGGCGTGACTAATCCGCGCGTTCGGCTATTGCGGATCGCATGACGAAATTCTCGGTCAACGACCGCCCGGTCGAATATCGCATGGATCCCGAAACGCCGCTGCTGTGGGCGCTGCGCGACGCGTCGAACCTGACCGGGACCAAATATGGCTGCGGCACCGGCGATTGCGGCGCCTGCACCGTCGATATCGATGGCGAGGCGATCCGCAGTTGCCTGGTCACCATCGCCGAATGCGAAGGGCGGATCGTTACGACGATCGAGGGGCTGTCGCGCGATCGCAGCCATCCGGTGCAACAGGCGTGGGTCGCCGAACAGGTGCCGCAATGCGGCTTTTGCCAGTCGGGAATGATCATGGCGGCGGCGGCGCTGCTGCGCACCAACAGCAACCCGACCGATGCGGAGATCGACGCCGCGATGACCGGCATCTGCCGCTGCGGGACCTACCCCCGCATCCGCACGGCGGTGCGCCGGGCCGGACGCGTGCTGCGCGGCGAGGAACGCATCGCCGCCGCGCCGCCGCCGGGAATCCGTCCCGAGGATGCGGCCCGTGCCGTTCCGGCATTGCGCCCCCCGGCCGGAAGCTGAACCGCAGGCAACATCGCGGTTCAGCACCGACTCATTTTGCCGCTGGTAACACTCTCTTCATAGTCCGGCTGGTCCCTCCAGCCCGCGGACAGGATGGAGACTGGCAGATGAAGAAGCTATTCGGAGGGTTGCTGATGGCGGCAACAGTCCTCACCCCCATGACCCCCGCCTTTGCGCGCCCAGACAGCCCGCGCAGCCACAGCGCCGATCGCGGCGAGCGCGGCCACCGTTCGAGTGCGCCGCGCAGCAATCGCGGCGAAGCGCGGCCCGAGCGGTCGTCGCGCCCCGCCTATCAGCAGCGCCGGACCGAACGGCCGCAGACCCAGCAACGCAACGTCCAGCGCCAGGCGGTGCAACGCCCGCAGCGGAGCGGCGACGCGAACCGCTGGCGCGGCAATGATCGGCGCGGCGACCGCACACGCACCGAACAGCGCCGCAGCTACGATGGCAATCGCACCCATCGCCAGCAGCAGTGGAACCGCAACCAGGCCGAGCGCCAGCGCTATGACCGCGATCGCCGCGACAACCGCAACTGGAACCGCAACGACCGGCGCGACGATCGGCGGTGGGACCGGAACGACCGGCGCAACGACAATCGGTATCGCGACACGCGGCACCGCAACTGGAGCCGCGACTGGCGCCACGATCGCCGCTACGACTGGCGCAACTACCGCAATGCGCACCGCAGCTACTATCGCCTGCCGCGCTATTATTCGCCCTATCGCAACCGCGGCTATACCCGCTTCAGCATCGGCTTCACGCTTGGGTCGCTCTATTATGGCCAGCGGTACTGGATCAACGATCCCTGGTATTACCGCCTGCCGCCGGCCTACGGCAATTATCGCTGGGTGCGCTATTATGACGACGCGCTACTCGTCGACGTCTACTCGGGCCGCGTGGTCGACGTGATCTACGATTTCTTCTGGTAATATTCCTTTCGGTTACCGGAAGCCTACTGGAGGGCCGGCCCCGTGCCGGCCCTTCTTTTATGCCCTTGCCCTCCCCGTCCCGACGCGCCACCATCGCGGCCGACAACAGGGGGGAAAGCCAATGCGTACAGGGTTCATGCTCGCCGCTGCCGCGGCGCTGGCCGCCTTCGCCGGGGGCGACGCCCGGGCAAAAACGACCGTCATCTATGCCGGCCATCTGATCGCCGACGCCGACAAGCCCGCGCAGGGTCCGTCGACGATCGTCGTGATCGACGACCGCATTTCGTCGATCACGCCCGGCCGCGCCGCCGCGCCCGCGGGGGCAGAGATCGTCGATCTCGGCGACAAGACGGTGCTTCCCGGCCTGATCGACCTTCACGTCCACCTCACCGGCGATCCGGGCGGCGACTTCCGCAACGACGCGGTCGACCCCGACGAATGGGGCGTCGTCGTCGGCGCCAAGAATGCGCGGCTGACGCTCAGGGCGGGCTTCACCACGGTCCGCGAAGCCGGTTCGGCACAGTATACCGCTTTTTCGCTGCGTCGCGGCACCGCCGAGGGTCTGATCGAAGGCCCGCGGATCGTCGCCGCCGGACCGCCGCTCTCGATCGTCGGCGGTCATGGCGACACCACGGGCTTCCGCGAGGATATCCATGCCGTGCTCGACCAGGGCTATACCTGCACCGGTGCGGTCGAATGCGCCGAAAAGGTCCGCAAGGCGTCGCGCGCCGGCGCCGACGTCATAAAAATCACCGCGACCGGCGGCGTCCTGTCGCAACAGGGCCGCGGACTCGGCGCGCATTTCACCAACGCGGAAATGGAAAGCATCGCCGAAACCGCGCATTCGCTGGGCCTCAAGGTCATGGCCCACGCCCATGGGGCGCGCGGTATCGAAGCCGCCGCCGCGGCGGGAATCGACAGTATCGAGCATGGCACCTTCGCCGACGACGCGGCGCTCGCGGCGATGAAGGCGAAGGGCACCTACCTCGTCCCGACGCTGATGGCGTTCGAGGGGGTGCGCGAGCGGCTCGGCAAGGGAATCTATACCCCCACCGTCGAGGAAAAGGTCCGCATGACGCTTGGCAAGGTCGGGCAGGCGGTCGGCAAGGCCAAGGCGCTCGGCGTTCCGATCGCGTTCGGCACCGACGCCGGCGTGTTCGAACATGGGCGCAATGCGGGCGAATTCGCGCTGCTCGTCAAGGCCGGGCTGACCCCGCGCGAGGCGCTGGCGAGCGCGACCAGCGTCGCGGCACGCCTGCTGTCGATGGAGGATCAGGTCGGTCGCCTCGCACCGGGTCTGTCGGCCGACATCATCGCGGTGTCGGGCGATCCGCTGTCGGATGTGACCACGCTCGAATCGGTCGACTGGGTGATGGCGCGCGGCCGTATCGCCGACTAGGGCCCCGCCCCTCAGGCCGCGCGGCCGATCGCGGGGCGCGGGGCGGCGGGCCTCGCCCCATCGCCCTTGCCGATCAGCGTGTCGAGGTCGACCGCCGCGGCGAACTGCACCCCGACCCGGTTTTCGCGCGACCAGCGCGCCCGCGCCTCGACCACCAGACCGGGCCCGAAGGCCAGCGTCATCGGCGTATCCGCCGGCACGTTCCACAACCCTTCGACCAGCGCGCCGCCCGACGAGACATTGCGCACGATCGCTTCATAGCTATAGCCGCCGCTCGTCACTTCGATCGTCCGCAGGATATGTCGCCGCGGCGCCCGGGCGCTCTTGTATCCGCGGGCGACGACCCGCCCGCCATCCTCGGCGATCAGCGCGAGCACTTCGGCAAGGTCCATCGGCTTGCCATAGATATAGCCCTGGACATGGCTGCATCCGAGCCGGCGGACGAGCGCCAGGTCGTCATGCGTTTCGACGCCCTCGGCGGTGGTTTCCATGTCGAGCGCGGTGGCAAGGCCGACGATCGACGAAATGATCGCCGCGTTCATGCTGTTTATGTCGGCCGCCCCCAGCACGAAGCTCTGGTCGATCTTGATCTTGTCGAACGGCGCCTTCTTCAGATAGCCGAGCGCCGAATAACCGGTGCCGAAATCGTCGAGCGCAAGCCTTACGCCGGTGCGCTTCAACCGCTGGAACATCGCCAGATTCTCGGGGCTTTCGTCCAGGAACACGCCCTCGGTAATCTCCAGTTCGAGCTGCGCGGGTTCGATGCCCGATGCCGACACCGCGCTCAGGATCGTCGCGGGCAGCTTTTCATTGCCGAACTGCCGCGGAGAGACGTTGACCGCGACGCGATACTCCGGCCCCAGACGCGCGATCGCATCGCACGCGGTGCGGATGATCCATTCGCCGATCGGGACGATCAGATTGGATTCCTCCGCGACCGGGATGAACTTCGACGGGCTCACCACACCGCCGTCGGCGCGCCGCCAGCGGATCAGGGCCTCAAAGCCTGTGATCTTCTCGCGCTCCACGTCGACGATCGGCTGATAGTGCAGCGTCAGCTCGTCCTTCGCCAGCGCGTCGCGCAGCGCGTCCTCGATTGCCTTGCGCTCGCTCGCCTGGTTGTGCATCGCATCGGCATAAAAGCGGTACACGCCTCGCCCGGCATCTTTTGCGGCGTACAGGGCAAGGTCGGCGTTGCGCACCAGCGACGCCCCGCTCAACCCCTCGCCGTTCGACACCGCGATGCCGACCGACGAGCCGATCCGCACCTGCTCGCCCTCGATCGCAAAGGGCTTGGCCAGGCTCAGGATGATAGCATTGGCGATGCTCGCCAGCTTTTCGGGCTGGGTGATCTGCGGCAGCACGATCTGGAATTCGTCGCCGCCCAGGCGGCCGACCTGCCCCTTGTCGCCGATGATCTGCGTCAACCGCCCCGCGGCCTGCTGGAGCAGCTGGTCGCCGACCGGATGGCCCAGCGTATCGTTGACCGCCTTGAACCGGTCGAGGTCGAGCAGCAGCAGCGCACACGGCTGCGCCTGCCCCATGTGATTCTTCAGCGCGCGGTCGAGCAGGTCGGTGATGTGGAGGCGGTTCGCCAGCCCCGTCAGCGTATCGTATCGGGCGAGCTGGTTGATCTCGCGCTCGGACCTCTTCTTTTCGGTCAGGTCGGTGCCGCTTCCGCGAAAACCCTGGAAATTGCCTAGCGCATTGCTGATCGGATGGCCCGAAATCGACCACCAGCGTTCTTCGCCGGGCACCGCCGCCTGCACCGTCAACTCCTTGAACGGCGTCCGCGACGACAGGCTGAACCCCAGCGTCCGCTCCTCATTGTCTTCCTTGCCGACGCGCTTGCGGATGATATCGGTAAAGGGGCGGCCGAGCAGCTCGGGCATCGGGCGTTCCAGCTTGGCGGCGATGGTCGGCGAGATATAGACAAGCTGCCCATAACGGTCGGTTTCCCAGAACCAGCCACGCCCTGCGCGCTCGAAATCGCGCACGAGGTTCAGCGCGCGTTGCTGTTCGCCCACCGCAATGCGCCCGGCGCGGGTCGCGCGGCGCTGATGCCGGATATCCTCGCGCATCATCACGACCAGCAGGCCGAGAAACATCATCCCGGCGATGGCGAACGGCCACGACGCGATCCCGATCGCGCCGCCCAGTGCGGTCGCGCCGGCAAAGGCGAAAAAGGCCGGTCGCGTGATCGACGACGCCGACGCCGCGACCAGGATCGCGCCCAGCTGGATCGCGGTGAAGGCGTCGAAATACTGACGCTTTTCCGGCACCGCGACCGCGGCGAACAGGACCGCCGAACTCAGCAGCGTCCCCAGCGCGATCAGCGGCAGCGCCAGCATCGCCGGCCTCCGCAAGCGTCGGACCGCATGGCCGGGGCGGGTGCGGACGAGCTGGCCGGCGACTGTCAGCACCAGGTCGCACGCCCCGCCCGCGACCATCGCGGCAAGGCTCCAGCCCGACGCGAGGAAGCCCGCGACACCCGGAAAGACGGCAAAGGACAGAAAGGCGAGCACGCGCGCGATCAGCACATAATGCCACAATTGGGCGACGCGCAGCAGGCGCGCGATAAAGACCGGCGAATCGAACAGCGTTTCCTCGCCGTCCGCCGTCCGCGCGACCGATCGCAATATCGTCTCCTTGCCCCCCAAAATCCGATATTCCCTGCTGTTCGCAACGGGTTGCAGCCCTGTCAGAAAGGGGTTTCCAAATCCTTATGTCCAAAGGATGAATCGCCCCGATTCTGTGCCATAATGGACGATGACAGGATCAGGGGTTCGCCATGATCCTCCCTGTCGCACAGCGATGGGAAGGCGGCAGCCCGCGGGGCCGACGCAGGGGCCCCAGTGGAGCGCGCGTCCGTTCCGACGGAAGGACTTTGGTTTCGCTTCGCAACTTGTTATGCAGGCGCCATGCCCGCCGTTCGCCTCTTGCCTCCCGACCGCTTTTTCGACCGCGCCGAATGGGCGGCGATCACCCGTGCCTCGCGGTGGCGCGGCCTTTGGCTCGTCGCGCATGCCTGGATCGTCAGTATCGCGCTCGTCGGCGTCGCGGCCTGGTTACACAATCCGGCGGCGTGGTTGCTCGCGATCGTCTTCGTCGGCGGGCGCCAGCTCGGGCTCGCGATTCTGATGCACGACGCCGCGCACGGCGCGCTGCATCCGAACCGCAAGATCAACAATTTCCTCGGTCAGTGGCTGACCGGCGCGGCGACGGGCTCGGACCTGATCGCCTATCGCACCTATCACCTCCAGCATCACAAATACACGCAGCAGGCCGAAGATCCCGACCTGTCGCTCTCGAAGCCCTTTCCCACGACGCGCGCAAGCCTGTGGCGCAAGGCGGCGCGCGACCTGACCGGCCGGACCTTCGCGAAGCAGCGCGCGGCGCAGGTCCGCTACGCGCTCGTCGGCCTGAAGGCGATGCTGCGCGGCGATAACCCGGGCGGGCGCGGCGGCACCCGCGCGGGGACGCCGTTCAACAGGCAGTCGGACGACGGCATGACGTCACCGACCGCCGACATCGCCGGCGCGATGGCGGTGAAGCGCGCGTTCGGGCGCTTCCTGCTTGTTCAGGCGGTGCTGCTGTCGACCTCGCTGCTGCTCTATGGCTGGACGCCGTATCTGCTCTGGCTCGCCGGGCTCGCAACGAGCTTTCAGCTCTATTTGCGCATCCGCAACATCGCCGAACATGCCTGTACGACGACGGGCAGCGACGATCCCTTCACCCACGCGCGCACCACCCGCGCGAACTGGCTGGAGCGCGCGACGGTCGCTCCATATTGGGTGAATTACCATGCCGAACATCATCTGTTCATGGGGGTGCCCTGTTATCGCCTGCCCCAGGTCCACGCCGCGCTCGGCCGCGCCGGCAAGCACGAATCGATGACGATCGCGCCGGGCTATGCCGCCGTGCTGCGACAGGTCACGGCAAGGGGCTAAGCGGTCACGCGTCGGCGACGAAACGCGCGCCCGCGCGGTCCTTCACCGTCGTCGCGGGGTCGAAAATCATCCCGTTCATCGCGACATAGACGCCGGGCGGCAGCGTCTGCACCGCCGCGAGCGCAAAGCCGACGTTGAACTCGGCATCGCTCGCGCGCACCGACGCGGGCTGCATAGCACCGGTCATCACGATCGTCTTGCCGGGGATCGACTGGAGCACGCGCCCCGTCGTCACCATCGTGTCGGTGCCGTGGGTGACCAGGATATGCGCGGCATCGCTCGTCGCCACCGCGGCGCGGATCGCCTCGCGGTCGGCGTCGTCCAGTTCCAGACTGTCCTTCCGCATCAGTTGCGTCACCCGATGCGGGACGAGGACATTATTCTCGCGCAGCATGTCTGGGATCGCCGCGGGGCCGATCTGGAATTCGCTCAGCGCGTCGAAATAGACCTTGTCTATCGTGCCGCCGGTGGTGAAGATTTCGATCACGTCGCTCATGCCAATGCCTCGGCGATCAGCCGCCGCGTATTGTCGATCCCGAACAGTGCGATGAAGCTACCCATGCGCGGCCCGGCGCTCGACCCGAGCAACGTCTCGTACAGCGCCCGGAACCAGTCGCGCAGATTGTCGAAGCCATAGGCTTCGTCCTTGCCGATCTCGTACACGATATTCTGGATATCGTCGGCCGACGCATGGGCGGGCAGCGCCGCGAGCTTGGCGTCGAGCGCCTTCAGCGCCGCGCCCTCGCCGCCTTGCGGCTTCCGGCGCTTCAGCGTCGGCGCGACATAGTCGCGATTATACGCCATCGCATTGTCGATCAGCCGGTCGAGTTCAGGCCAGGTCGCCGCATCGGCGCCCTCGACATACTGGCCCAGATAGCGCCAGATCTGGTCCTTCGACGCATCGGCCCCCATCACCCCCACCAGGTTGAGCAACAGCCCAAAGGTCACCGGCAGCACCGCGTCCGGCACATCCTCGCCGCGCGCGACATGGACGTGGTACACGGGGTTGCCCAGCTTCTTGTCGGTCTCCTGCGCCGGGTAAGTGCCGCGCATCTGCAGATATTCGTCGACCGCCTTCGGGATCACGCCGATGTGGAGCTGCTTCGCCGCCTTCGGCTCGCGATAGGCGTAAAAGGCCAGGCTTTCCTCGCTGCCATAGCTCAGCCATTGCTCGATCGACAGGCCGTTGCCCTTCGACTTCGAAATCTTCTCGCCCTTTTCGTCGAGGAACATCTCGTAGATCAGTCCCTCGGGCTTGCGCCCGCCGAGCGCGCGCGCGATCTTGCCCGACTGGACGCCGCTGTCGGTCAGATCCTTGCCGTACATCTCGTAATCGACGCCCAGCGCGACCCAGCGCATCGCCCAGTCGACCTTCCATTGCAGCTTCGCGCCGCCGCCGAGGATGCTGTGCGTGATCGTCTCGCCCTCATCCTCGAACGACACGAGGCCGGCGTCGGCATCGACGACGGTGACGGGCACCTGAAGCACTATCCCCGACTTCGGGCTGACCGGCAGGATCGGCGAATAGGTCGCGGCGCGCTCGGCACGCAGCGTCGGCAGCATGATGTCCAGAATATCCTGATTGTGGCGCAGGACAGTCTTCAGCGCCGCGTCGAACGCGCCCGAGCGATAGCGTTCGGTCGAACTGACGAACTCGTAATCGAACCCGAAGCGGTCGAGGAATTCGCGCAGCATCGCATTGTTGTGATGGGCGAAACTTTCATATTTGCCGAACGGATCGGGGATCGCGGTCAGCGGCTTGCCCAGATATTCGCGCAGCATTTCGGGCCGCGGAACGTTGTCGGGGACCTTGCGCAGTCCGTCCATGTCGTCGCTGAACGCCACGAGGCGCGTCGGCGCGCTCGCCCCCGATTCCTTGGCGGTGAGTGTTTCATAGGCGCGCCGGACCATCGTCGTGCGCAGCACTTCGTTGAAAGTGCCGATATGCGGCAGGCCCGACGGACCATAGCCCGTTTCGAACAGCACCGGCTCGCCGCCGGGCTTGCCTTGCGGATAGCGTTTGACCAGCTTGCGCGCTTCCTCGAACGGCCAGGCCTTGGACGTTTGCGCGGGTTCGCGCAGCGACGGGAGGAGGTGCATGTCGGTCATGGCGCGCGCCATAGCCGCATGCGGCAGCGAATCGAACCCCTAATCGCGCACCGCGCCCGCCGCGATCATGGTTACGGGAAATTTACCATGTCGGGCCTAGCGTCGCCGCATGACCAGCATGCCGCCCCGCCGCCCGCGCACGTATCGCCGCACCGCCGTCGATCTCGACGTGACGGTGAACGGCGTCCTCAACCATATCGAGGGCCGGATCGCCGACCTGTCCGAAGGCGGCGCGCGCATCGACGGGGCGAGCCTTCCCGAACGGTCGCGCTGCGAAATCCATTTCGCGGGCCAGGTCGTCTATGCCGTGGTGATGTGGGCCGAACACGACCGCATGGGGGTGCGCTTTCCCTACGATCTCACGCACGGCCCGCTCTACCGCGCGCTCGAACGCGCGCGCGAGACGACCGCGACGCCCCCGATGCCCGCCTTCCACCGCCAGCGCCACGCCGGCTTCGGGCGCCGCGGGTTAAACTGAATCCACCAACCCCATTCGCCCTGAGCTTGTCGAAGGGCCGTCCTTTTTTGTACACCGCTGAGACGAGCTTCTGGGCCTATATGCTCCACTGCCGGGGCGGAGCATTCTATGTCGGGCACACCGATGACTTGCAGCGGCGTGTCGCCGAACATGAATCCGGCTTGATTGCCGGCTTCACCGCCGACAAGCTTCCTGTCGTGCTGGTCTGGAGTCAAGAATTCCCAACCCGCATCGAAGCTTTGGAAGCGGAACGCCGGATCAAGGGTTGGAGCCGCGCGAAGAAAATGGCGTTGACCCGAGGAGATTGGGACAAGGTCTCGACCTTGGCAAAAGCGAAGAACGGTCCTTCGACAAGCTCAGGACGAACGGATTAGAGTTGGGGATATACCGGCGAGATATCTTGCCGCGTTCGCCTTTTGTCCCTAGCGTGGCGCGATGGCGCCCGATCCGCTCTCCCTTCCCGCGATCCACGCGAGCCATGTCGGCATCTGGCTGTCCGATGCCGCCGGCCGGGTACAGCGCGTCGGGCGCGGCGAGGCGATCGCGGCGGTCGCGGCAACCCCGCACCTGCTGCTCGGCGCGCCGCTGACCGGCGACCGTCTCGGCTATCCCGAGCTGTCGGGGCTCGACCTGCTCGAACTTTTCGCCTTCCTCCATCCCGCGCGCTTCGCGGTGCCGACGCCGGCCGGACTCGCCGCCGCGCTCGCGCTGGCCCCGCCCACGAGCGAAGAGGCCGTCGCCGCCTTCCTGCCGCGCGCCGCCGCCGCGATGCTCGGCGCGCTCGACGATCCCGACTGGCCCGAGCGCGAGGGCGCGTGGCACGGTCTTCAGTCGCTCGCGCGCCAGCGCTGGCCGTGGGCGCCGCTGGTCCAGCCACGCCTCGACGCTCCCGAGACATCCGATCGCTGGCTGTTCGCGCGCCTGCCCGAGTGGGAGGAAGCGCCCCCGCGCCCGCAGCCGCGTCAGGTGACGCTGAATGCCGACGACGTCGTCTCGCGTCTCGACCGGCTGACGGGCGACGGGGCCGAGCGCCGTCCGGGCCAGCGCGACTATGCCCGCACCGCCGCGACGATCTTCGCGCCGCGCCAGCGCAAGGATGCGCCGCAAATGCTGGTTGCCGAGGCGGGGACCGGGATCGGCAAGACCCTCGGCTATCTCGCGCCGGCGAAACAGTGGATCGACCAGGCCACGGGCAGCATCTGCATCTCGACCTTCACCAAGGCGCTGCAACGCCAGTTGGCGCGCGAAACCGAACGCCTCTACCCCGACCCGCGGGTTCACCGCGAAAAGGTCGTGGTGCGCAAGGGGCGCGAAAACTACCTCTGCCTGCTCAATCTGGAGGACGCGCTGCAAGGCGGCTTTTCGGGCCGCGCCGCGATCCTGGCGCAACTCGTCGCGCGCTGGGCGGCCTATACGCGCGACGGCGACATGATCGGCGGCGACCTGCCCGGCTGGCTCCCCGCGCTCTTTCGCCGCAACGGCACCACCGCGCTGACCGACCGCCGCGGCGAATGTATCTATGCGGGCTGCCCGCATTTCCGCAAATGCTTCATCGAACGCTCGACCCGGGCCGCGGCGCAGGCCGACATCGTGATCGCCAACCACGCGCTGACGATGGTGCAGGCGGCACGGCCGCGCCCAAATTCTCAGGACGGGGGCGCCCCCGCGACGCGGCTGATCTTCGACGAGGGACATCATCTGTGGGACGCCGCCGATTCGATGTTCGCCACCGCGCTGACCGGACAGGAAGCGGTCGAGATCCGCCGCTGGGTCCTCGGCCCCGAAGGCAAGTCGCGCGGGCGGCGCCGCGGGCTCGCCGCGCGCCTCGCCGACGTCGCCAGCTATGACGAGGCGGGCGACAAGGCGATCCAGGCGGCGATCCAGGCGGCGGGCGAGCTTCCCGGCGACGGCTGGCTGGGCCGCCTCGCCGAAAATCAGCCCTGGGGCGCGATCGAACGGTTGCTCGCCGCAGCGCGCGGGCAGGTCTATGCACGCAGCGCCGATCCGAAGAGCGCCGACGGCGGCTATGGCCTCGAAACCGAACTTGCCGACCCCGGCCCCGACCTCGTGGCCGCGGCGGCGGGGGCGAGCGACGCGATCGAGGCGTTGCTGCGCCCGCTGATGGCGCTCGGCAAGCGGCTCGATGCTCTCGTCGAGGACCCGCCCGACTGGCTCGACGGTCAGGCGCGCGCGCGCGTCGATGGGGCCCGGCACAGCCTGGGAACGCGAATCGACACGCTCGGCGGCTGGCTGTCGCTGCTCGGGCGCGTCGGCGGTCCCGCCGACCCCGATTTCGTCGACTGGCTCGCGGTCGACCGGTACGACGGGCGCGAGTTCGATTGCGGGCTCCACCGCCACTGGCTCGATCCCGCGCGCCCCGTCGCCGAAGCCGTCTACCGTCCGGCGCAGGGCGTGCTCNCGGTCGACCGGTACGACGGGCGCGAGTTCGATTGCGGGCTCCACCGCCACTGGCTCGATCCCGCGCGCCCCGTCGCCGAAGCCGTCTACCGTCCGGCGCAGGGCGTGCTCGTCACCTCGGCCACCTTGCGCGGCGGCGGACGCGGCGCCGACGATTGGGACGATGCCGACATCCGCACCGGGGCGCGCCACATCGGCGCCAGCGTCGGCCACTTCGCGGTGCCCAGCCCGTTCGATTATGCCCGCCAGTCGGAGGTGCTGATCGTCACCGACATCGCGCGCGGAGACTTGCCCGCGCTCGCCGGCGCCTATAGCCGGCTGATCGAGGCGTCGGGCGGCGGCGCGCTGGGCCTGTTCAGCGCGATCCGGCGCCTGCGCATCGTCCACGCCCGCATCGCCGACCGGCTCGCGCGCGCGGGCCTGCCGCTCTATGCCCAACATGTCGATCCGCTCGATACCGGGACGCTCGTCGATATCTTCCGCGCCGACCCGCACGCTTCGCTGCTCGGCACCGATGCCCTGCGCGACGGCGTCGACGTGCCCGGCGAATCGCTGCGCCTCGTGGTGATGGAGGGCGTGCCCTGGCCGCGCCCGACGATCCTGCACGCCGCGCGCCGGGCCGCACAGGGCGGCGCGCGCTACGACGACATGGTCATCCGCGGGCGGATCGGCCAGGCGTTCGGCCGCCTGATCCGGCGCACCGACGATTTCGGGCAATTCGTCATGCTCTCGCCGTCGGTTCCGTCGCGATTGCTCTCCGCCTTTCCGGACGGCACGCCGATCCGCCGCCTGCCGCTCGACGAGGTGGTGAACCATGTCGCGGCGGCCAACGTCCGTCATCGCGAAAGCGCATATGCCGCCTTTTCACCGTCATGAGTTTGCGGCACAAGGCGGTCGATTCAGAGGAATAACGGGGAGCGGTCTTGAAGAATTTGTCTATCCTGCGCCATGCGAAATCGGGCTGGGACGCGACCGTCGAGCGCGATTTCGACCGCCCGATCAACCGGCGGGGCGAGCGCGGGGCAGACCTGGTGGGCCAATATGCAAAGCGACAGGGTTTCGCGATCGACCGTATCGTCGCCTCGCCGGCGCTTCGCGTGACCCAGACGCTCGACGTCTTCCAGCCCGCGGCGGGCCTTGCCGCGCTGGAGCCGCATTTCGACCGGCGCATCTATCTGGCGTCGGCGGCGACGCTCATCGACGTGCTTCGCGACACCGGCGGCGATGCGGAGCATCTGCTGATCGCAGGGCATAATCCGGGGCTGGAGGACCTGATCCTGATGCTCGTCCCCGACTCGACCGACGATCCGCACCGCGCAAAGGTAGAGGAAAAGCTGCCGACCTCGGCGCTCGCGCGGCTCGAACTCGATATCGGCGACTGGCGCGATCTCAACGTGGGACAGGCGCGGATCGCCGATTTTATCCGCCCGCGCGACCTCGACCCTGCGCTTTCGCCCGCGATGGACTGACGGTCAGGCGGCGTCGAGCGCCGCGGCGAGCCGCTGTCGCAGCGCCGTCAGCGCCTGGACCGACACGCCCGAAAGCGCCGGCTGCGGCGGGCTCGCGGTATCGAGCGGCGGCGGCATAGCTTCGGCCGCAGGGCCGTCACCACCTCCGTCCGCCAACGCCTTGCGCGCGCCTTCGACGGTAAAGCCCCGGACGTGCAACAAATGGTGGATGCGTTCGGCCAGCGCCACGTCCGCGACGCGGTAATAGCGGCGCCGGCCGGACCGCTGGAGCGGCTTCAGTTGCGGAAAACGCGTTTCCCAGTACCGCAAAACGTGCGTCGGGACGCCGATCCGATCCGCCAGTTCGCCGATCGCCAGCATCGCGCCAGCCGCCTTGCCGTCACCCTCTCCCGAGTTCGACATGGCCCGCTACCCGGTCAACCGCCGGCCACCCGCGCGCGCATCGTCTGGCTCGCGCGAAAGGTCATCACGCGGCGCGGCAGGATCGGCACCTCGATGCCGGTCTTGGGATTGCGGCCGATCCGCTGCGCCTTGTCGCGCAGCACGAAGGTGCCAAAGCCCGAAATCTTCACATTCTGACCGCCCGACAGCGCATCGGACATATGCGCGAGAATCGATTCGACGATCGCCGCCGATTCATTGCGCGACAGCCCCACCTGCTGATTGATCCGCGCCGCGATGTCGGCACGGGTAAGCGTTCCTGCAGCCATGATATTCCCTTCCCCTCCTGAAGCGAAAACCGGAACCGGGCCTCGTCTGGTCCCCCACCGCTACGAGTCCCTGACGCTTTTGTAACAAAAGCGAAGAAATCCACCAAACTGAAATGGATGGACGGAAGAGTTGAAGCGGCGGCGCGTTTCGGGCGCCTCTGCCCCCACCGCGCATCAGACGCGCAGGACCGCCGCCCCCCAGGTAAAGCCGCCGCCCATCGCCTCGAGCACGACCAGGTCGCCCCGCTTGATACGGCCGTCGCGCACCGCCAGGTCGAGCGCCAGCGGCACCGACGCCGCCGACGTGTTGGCGTGCTGGTCGACGGTCAGCACCACCCGATCGGGCGGCAGGCCCAGCTTTTTAGCGGTGGCGTCGATGATCCGCTTGTTCGCCTGGTGCGGCACGATCCAGTCGATCGCCTCGGGCGCCAGCCCGACGTCGGCCATGACCTCGCCCAGCACGCTTGCCAGGTTGGTGACGGCATGACGGAACACTTCGCGGCCCTGCATCCGGACATGGCCGACGGTGCCCGTGGTCGACGGTCCACCGTCGACATAGAGCATATCGCAATATTGGCCCTCGGCGTGTAGCCGCGTCGCCAGGATGCCGCGGTCGTCGTCGACGTCTTCGGCCGACAGCACCACCGCGCCCGCCCCGTCGCCGAACAGCACGCACGTCGTGCGGTCTTCCCAGTCCAGGATGCGGCTGAACGTCTCGCTGCCGATCACCAGCGCATGCTTCGCCGCTCCGGTGCGCAGCATCGAATCGGCGACCGACACGGCATAGAGGAAGCCCGAACACACCGCCGCGACGTCGAACGCGATACAGTCGGGCGCACCAATCAGCGCCTGGACCTTGGTTGCGGTCGCGGGAAAGGTGTTGTCGGGGGTCGCGGTCGCGACGATGATCAGCCCGATGTCGGCGGGCTCCAGTCCCGCGGCCTTCAGCGCCTCTTTCGCCGCCGCGGCGCCCAGCGTGCCCGTCGTCTCGTCGGGTTCGGCGATGTGGCGAAAGCGGATGCCGGTGCGTTCGACGATCCACTCGTCGCTGGTGTCGACACGAGTCGCCAGTTGGGCGTTCGAAACGCGCGTGCGCGGCAGCGCCGATCCGGTTCCGGCCAGGATCGAGCGGCGCGTCACGCCGCGCTCTCGCGGCGGAAATTGGCAAGGTCGTCGGTCACCTGGCGCGTGATATCCTTTTCGACAAGCTCGGCGCAAAGATGCACCGCATTGGCGACGCCTTTCGCATCGGCGCTGCCGTGGCTCTTCAGCACGACGCCGTTCAGGCCCAGGAACACCGCGCCATTATGATTGTTGGGGTCCAGATGGTGACGCAGCAAGTCGGTCGCGGGGCGCGAGATCAGGAACCCGATCTTCGAGCGCACCGACGAGGTGAAGGCGCGGCGGAGCAGGTCGGTAACGAACCGCGCCGTTCCCTCGATCGTCTTCAGCGCGATATTGCCCGAAAAGCCGTCGTGGACGACGACGTCGACGTGGCCGCGCGACAGCTTGTCGCCCTCGATGAAACCGGTGAAGTCCATCGGCAGGCCGTCGGCACCGCGCAGCATCGCGGCGGCGTCGCGAATCTGGTCGGTACCCTTCAGCTCTTCGGTGCCGATATTGAGCAGCGCTACGCGCGGTCGCTCGAGTCCCATCGCGGTGCGCGCATAGGCCGCGCCCATCACCGCGAACTGGACCAGATTGTTGGCGTCGCAATCGGTGTTGGCGCCCAAGTCGAGCATCACCACGTCATTGTCGCCCAGCGAGGGCAGCAGCGCGGCTAGCGCGGGCCGGTCGATACCGGGCATCGTGCGCAGCGCCAGCTTTGCCATCGCCATCAGCGCGCCGGTGTTGCCCGCCGACACCGCGCCGCCGGCGTCGCCGCGCTTCACCGCGTCGATCGCGAGTCCCATCGAACTGCCGCGCCCGCTGCGCAGCGCCTGGCTCGGCTTGTCCTCGCCCGACACCACCTTGTCGGTGTGGATGATCTCCGACGCCGCGCGCAGGTTCGGATGATTGTCGAGCGCCGCCTTGATCCTCGTCTCGTCGCCGACGAGCAGGAAGCGGAGGCCGTCGTGCTGGTGGCGCGCCATCGCAGCGCCCGCGCACATCACGCGGACGCCGACGTCACCGCCCATCGCATCGATCGCGATTCGCGGTGTCAGGCTCATCGATACGCCCTCCAGCTAGTGCTTAGGCGACCGACACCACTTCGCGGCCGTTGTAGTGGCCACAGGCATTGCAGAGGTTGTGCGGACGCTTCAGCTCGCCGCAGTTCGGGCATTCCTGATAGGCTTCGACCTTCAGGGCGTCGTGGCTGCGACGCATGCCGCGCTTCGAGGGCGATGTTTTTCGCTTGGGGACGGCCATGATATATCCTGTATTCTCAACTGTTTATCACAAATCGGCGAACCCGGACTTGTCATCCCCGCTAGTGGGGAACGACTGGCCCGCCCGCCGTGCCGAAGGCTGTTCCCGCTCGTTCTGCGGGAAAATCTTCCGCCGGAAGGTGCCTCAACGCCTGATGGTGTCGGGTGCCGGATCGGGCGCGGCTATAGCGTTTTTGGGCGCAAAGGCAAGCCCTGCTCGATCGCTTGCCCTGTCCGGGCAACGCTGCCACATCTCGCGCAGCCATCGCGCGCAAGACGCCGCGCGCGACCGAACGGAGGGGAAAGAAAATGACGATGTTGCCGATCAGCCTGACGATCGCCGCGGGCGCGGCGCTGCTCAACATCTGGCTCGCGATGCGCGTCGGGCGCGTGCGCGGCCAGGAAAAGGTCTCGGTCGGCGATGGCGGCAACGAACGCGTGATCCGCCGCATGCGCGCGCACAGCAACTATGTCGAGAACACCGCCTTCGTCCTGATCCTGCTCGCCCTCGTCGAACTCGGCCTCGGCTCGTCGATCTGGCTGTGGGCGACCGGCGCGGTCTATCTGGTCGCGCGCATCCTGCATGCGATCGGCATGGACGGAAAGACCTGGGCGCGCGGCGTCGGCATCCTCGTGACGATGCTGGTGCAGGCGGGCCTCGCGATCGCCGCGCTGCTCGCGGTCTACCTCACCCCCACGACCATCGTCGCGACCGAGGTCCAGGAAACCGAAATCGTCGCCCCGAAATAGCGGGGGCGTCGCTACGCCAACGCTTCGTCGCCGACGAAGGGGTTGGTGCGGCGCTCGGCGGCGAAGCTGCTGTGCGGCCCGTGTCCCGGCAGGAACACTGTGTCGTCGCCGAGCGGCCACAGCTTCTGCGTGATCGACGCCAAAAGCTGCTGGTGGTCGCCGCGCGGAAAATCGGTGCGCCCGATCGACCCCTGGAACAGAACATCGCCGACGATCGCCAGCTTCGAGGGCTGGTGATGGAAGACGACGTGGCCCGGCGTGTGCCCCGGGCAATGGATGACGTCGATGACGAGGTTGCCGACGGTGACCGTGTCGCCGTCCCCCAGCCAGCGGTCGGGCTCGAACACCTCGCCCGTCAGGCCAAAGCGCGCCCCGTCCTCGCCCAGCCGCTCGATCCAGAAGCGGTCGTCCTCGTGCGGGCCCTCGATCGGGACCCCCAGTTCCTTCGCGAGCACGCCCGCCTGGCCGCAATGGTCCATGTGCCCGTGGGTGATCAGGATCTTCTCGACCTCTACCCCGGTCTGCTTCACCGCATCCTTCAGCTTGTCGAGGTCACCGCCGGGGTCGACGAAGGCCGCCTTGTTGGTTTCGGTGCACCACAGCAGCGTGCAATTCTGCTGAAAGGCGGTGACGGGCACAATCGCGGCGCGCAGCGGCGGGTTGGGAGCGTTCATGTCCGCCGATGTGGGGAAAAGCCGCCGCGATGGCAAGGGCGGCCTTCTATCCCACCGCGCGCTCGCGCCCTTCCCAATAGGGCGCGCGCAATTCGCGGCGAAGCACCTTGCCCGACGGATTGCGCGGCAATGCCGCGATGATCTCGACGCTCTTCGGCGCCTTGTAGGCGGCGATGCGCTCGCGCGCCCAGGCGATGACGTCGGCGGCTTCGACCTGCGCGCCCGCGGCGGGGACGATCAGCGCCTTCACCGCCTCGCCCCATCTATCGTCGGGTACCCCGATCACCGCGACATCGGCAACGCCGGGGCAGCCCATGATCGCGCTCTCGACCTCGGCCGGATAGACATTCTCGCCGCCCGACACGATCATGTCCTTGATCCGGTCGTGGACGAAATAAAAGCCGTCCGCGTCGCGATAGCCGACGTCGCCGGTGCGCAGCCAGCCTTCGACCACCGTGTCGGCGGTGGCTTCGGCGCGGTTCCAATATTCCTTCATCACGATGTCGCCGCGGATCGCGATCTCGCCGATCTCGCCGTCGGCGAGTGGCCGCCCTTCGCCATCGAGGATCGCCATCTCGGTCTGCGGCCACGGTTGCCCGCACGAGGTCAGCTTGCCCGGAAGATCGTGCGCCGCGGGCGACAGATACGACCCGCCGCCGGAGCTTTCGGTCATGCCATAGAATTGCACGAAGTCGCAGCCAAAGGTTGCGCGCGCACGGCGCAGCACATCCTCGGCAATCGGCGAGGCGCCATAGGCGATCGAGCGAAGCTGCGAATAATCGCCGGCTTCCGCCTCGGGCTGCTGCAACATCATCTGGATCATCGCGGGCGCCAGGAAGGCGTGCGCGACGCGCTCGTCAGTCATCATGCGGATCGCGTCGCCAGCCACGAAATCCTTGACCAGCACAAGCCGACCGCCCTGCGCCAGTCCCGAAAAGCTGACGTTCGTCCCCGCGACGTGGAACAGCGGCATGACGATCATCACCGTCTCGTCCTCGCCATAGGCGAAGCCGTCGACCTCGGTCGCCATTTCGAGGAAGCGGCGATAATTCCTGTTCGCGAGCACCACCCCCTTGGGGCGTCCGGTCGTGCCGCTCGTATAGAGCTGGAGCACGTCGTCGGAGAGGCGCGGCGCGTCGGCGGGGGGCGTCGCCGGCGCGTCGGCCAGCCATGCGTCGAACGGTTCGAAGGCCGGATGCGCGCCATAGAGCGCGACGAGCCGCGGCTTGTCCGCAAGGTCGGAGACCGCCGCGAGCGCGGTGTCGAAGAAATCTTCGCCGACGAACAACAGCTTCGGCGCCGCATCGCCCAAGATGAAGGCGATCTCGGCGGCTGCAAGGCGGCAGTTTATCGGCGCGAGGCACGCCCGGGCGCGGGCCGTGCCGAAAAAGAGCGGATACCAGGCATCGTGATTCTTGGTCAGCACCGACACCCGGTCGCCCGGCGCCACCCCCGCCGCGATCAGCGCGTGGGCGACGCGATTCGATCGCGCGTCGAGCTCGGCAAAACTCGTTTCGCGCGCGCCGAATTTCACCGCGACCGCCTGCCCGCGCTTTTTCGCCTGCGCCGCGGGTATGTCGGCCAGCGTCCGAATGGCATCCAGGTCGATCATTTCGCTCTCCCAACCTCAGTTTGATCTTGAATTAGATAGAATACTAAGCAAATATTTGGCCAGCCCAAAAAATTCGAGAGGATCAGCCGTGTTCGACCGCCCCATATTGCCGACGACGATCGTCGGAAGCTATCCCCAACCCGACTGGCTGATCGATCGCGAACGGCTGAAAGCCAGCCTGCCGCCGCGCGTGCGCGCCGAAACGCTGTGGCGCATTCCGGGCCCCTGGCTCGCCGACGCCCAGGAAGCCGCGACGCTGATGGCGATCCGCGACCAGGAAGAGGCCGGAATCGACATCGTCGGCGATGGCGAGATGCGCCGCGAAAGCTATTCGAACCGCCTCGCGACCGCGCTTTCGGGGATCCACACCGAAAAGCACGGCACCGCGATCGACCGCACGGGCAATGCGAATCCGGTTCCGCTCGTCTCCGGCCCGATCCGCCGCGTGGCGCCGATCGAGGCGCAGGACGCCGCCTTTCTCCGTCGCCATTCGACGAAACCGGTCAAGCTGACCCTGCCCGGTCCGTTCACGATGACCCAGCAGGCGGAGAACGGCTATTATCCCGACGCGCGGGCGCTCGCGATGGACTATGCCGACGCCGTCAATGCAGAGGTCAAGGACCTGTTCGCGGCCGGGGTCGACGTGGTTCAGCTCGACGAACCCTATCTGCAGGCGCGCGCCGGCGAAGCGCAGGCCTATGCGCTCGAAGCGATCAACCGCGCCCTCGATGGCGTCGAGGGCACGACCGCGCTCCACATCTGCTTCGGCTATGCGATGGTCCACCACGGCGCCGGCGCGACCGGCCCCAAGCCCAAGGCCTATGACTTCCTGGCCGAACTCGAAGCGTCGGATATCGACGTGATCTCGATCGAGGCGGCGCAGCCCGGGCTCGATCCCGCGATCCTCGCCGAACTGCCGACCAAGACAATCATGTACGGCGTCCTCGACTTGTCGATTCCAGAGGTGGAAACCCCGGAAATCGTCGCCGCCCGCATTCGCGAGGCGCTGCGCTACGTCGATGCCGAGCGCCTGTGGATCGCACCCGACTGCGGCATGAAATACCACAGCCGCGAGCATAGCCTCGCGAAGCTGAAGGCGATGGTCGACGGCGCCGCACTGGTGCGCGCCGAACTCACCTGATCGGGCGCCCTGTCGGCAGACAAGGCGGCGGGGGGCTTTCAAAACCACGACGAATGACGCTAGGGGCAGAAACCATGTCGAGCCGCCCAGCCCCCTTCGCCGCGCACCGCGCCGACCTTGCCGCGCTCGCCGCCGACGATCGCCGCCGCGCGCTGATCGCCCGGTCGGGCCGCGATTTCGCCTCCAACGACTATCTCGCGCTCGCCAATTCCGACGCGCTCCGCCGGGCGCTTGCCGAAGGGATCGCGCGCGGGCTGCCCGCAGGCTCCGGCGGTTCACGCCTGCTGCGCGGCAATCACGAAGAACATGAAATGCTGGAAGCGCACGCCGCGCGCCATTACGGCAGCGAAGCGGCGCTCTTCTTCCCCACCGGCTTCGCCGCCAACGCCGCGCTGTTCGCGACCTTGCCGCAGCGCGGCGACCTGATCGTCCACGACGAACTGATCCATGCGAGCGCGCACGACGGGATGAAGCTCGGCCGCGCCGGCCGCGTCGACGCACGCCATAACGACGCGCAGAGCGTCGACGACATCATCGCGCGCTGGCGCCGCGGCGGCGGCACCGGGACGCCGTGGATCGCGGTCGAAAGCCTCTATTCGATGGACGGCGACCGCGCCCCGCTCGCCGACCTCGCGGCGGTCGCCGAGCGCCACGACGCCGTGCTGGTCGTCGACGAAGCGCACGCCACCGGGGTCTTCGGTCCCGACGGCCAGGGGCTCGCGCACGCGCTCGGCCCGCGCGACAATCTGATAACGCTGCACACCTGCGGCAAGGCGCTGGGCTGCGAAGGCGCCCTGCTCTGCGGCCCGCAGATCGTCCGCGAGTTTCTCGTCAACCGCGGCCGCCCCTTCATCTTCTCGACCGCACCCTCGCCGCTGATCGCCTTCCTCGTCCGCCAGGCGCTGGAGATCGTCGCGAACGAGCCCGAGCGGCAGGCGCTGCTCCACGCGCGCATCCGCCACGCCGAAATGCGCCTCGCCGCGCTCGGCCTGCCGTCCAGCGGCAGCCAGATCCTTCCGGTGACCATCGGCGACAATGCGCGCACGATGCGGGTCGCCGGCGCGATGCAGGCCGCGGGCTTCGACATCCGCGGCATCCGTCCGCCGACCGTCCCGCACGGCACCGCGCGGCTGCGCATCGCGATCACCCTCAACGTCGAGGACGGCGACATCGACGCGATGACCGACGCGCTCGCGGCGGCGATGGCGTCGGCATGACGCGGCGCTTCGTCGTCACCGGCACCGACACCGGCATCGGCAAGACCGTCTTCTCCGCCGCGCTGGCCGGCGCCCTCGGCTTGCCCTATTGGAAGCCGATCCAGTCGGGCCTCGAAGAGGAAACCGACAGCGAAGCCGTCGCGCGGCTCGCCAGCGTTCCGATCCACCCCGAAGCCTACCGCCTCGTCACCCCCGCCTCGCCGCACCTCGCGGCCGAAATCGACGGCTTGACCATTGACCCCGACGCCCTCACCCCGCCGCCGGGCGACCTGCTGATCGAAGGCGCGGGCGGCGGCCTCGTCCCCGTCACGCGCGCGCTCCTCTACGCCGACCTCTTCGCGCGCTGGCAGGTGCCCGTGATCGTCTGCGCGCGCACCGCGCTCGGCACGATCAACCACAGCCTGCTGACGATCGAAGCCTTGAAAGCCCGCAACGTCCCCATCCACGGCATCGCCTTCATCGGCGACGCGGTCGAGGACAGCGAGGCGATCGTCGCCGCAATCTCCGGCGTGAAGCGCCTCGGCCGCCTCCCGCGCATCGACCCACTGACCCCCGAAACACTCGCGGCCGCGTTCGCCGAACATTTCGACCTGACAAACTTCCGCTAACCCTTCGCCGGGATGACGGAACCAACCAAGGCGCTCGCCATGACCCACGCACCCTCCCCCGTCTGGCACCCCTTCACCCAGCACGGCCTCGGCGAACCGATCCCGCTGATCGACCGCGCCCAGGGCGCGCGCCTCTATGATGCCGACGGCAACAGCTGGATCGACGCGATTTCGAGCTGGTGGGTCACCACCCACGGCCATGCGAACCCGCGCATCATGGCGGCGATCCGCGCGCAGTCGGAAAAGCTCGACCAGCTGATCTTCGCCGGCTGGACGCACGAACCCGCCGAAAGCCTCGCCGCCGAGCTGATCCGCATCACGCCCGACCCGCTCACTCGAGTCTTCTTCTCGGACTCGGGCTCGACCAGCGTCGAGGTCGCACTCAAGATGGCGCTCGGCACGTTCGCGAACATCGGCGAGGACCGGCACCGCATCCTCGTCCTCGAACACAGCTATCACGGCGACACGATCGGGGCGATGTCGGTCGGCGAGCGCGGGGTGTTCAACCGGCCGTACCAGCCGTTGCTGTTCGACGTCGGCACCATCCCCTTCCCCGCCGCGGGCCGCGAACAGACGACGCTCGACGCGCTCGACGCCGCCTGCGCCCCAAAGACCGGCAACGCGCCCGCCGCCTTCATCGTCGAGCCGCTGATCCTCGGCGCCGGCGGGATGCTGATCTACCCCGCATGGGTGCTGGCCGAGATGCGCGCGATCTGTGCGCGCCACGGGGTGCTGTTCATCGCCGACGAGGTGATGACCGGCTGGGGCCGCACCGGCACGCGCTTCGCCTGCGACCAGGCGGGGGTGATCCCCGACATCGTCTGCCTGTCGAAAGGCCTCACCGGCGGCGCCATGCCGCTCGCGGTGACATTGTGCATCGAACCGATCTTTACCGCGCATCTGTCGACCGACCGCGCGCGGCTCTTCTATCATTCGTCGAGCTACACCGCGAACCCGATCGCCTGCGCCGCCGCGAACGCCAATCTCGAAATCTGGCGCGACGAGCCCGTGCAGGACCGCATCGACACGCTCGCCGATGCGCAGGCCGCGCATCTCGCGGTGCTCGCGTCCGACCCGCGCACCGAAAACCCGCGCGCCCTCGGCACCATCGCGGCGTTCGACATCGTTCAGCCGGGCGGCGGCTATCTGTCGTCGCTGGCCCCGCGCCTCGCCGCCTTCTACCGCGATCGCGGCGCGCTGATCCGGCCGCTCGGCAACACCGTCTATGTCATGCCGCCCTATTGCACGAGCGCCGCCGACCTCGCGCACGTCTGGGAAACGATCGCCGCCTCGCTCGACCTCGCCGGTTAGAGCCCGTTCCGTTTCAGCCTGGACAGGGCAGGCTCCAGCTCTCCACGGCTCGCCATGATGTGATGATGGGGGGCATCGTTCGGCTCAGGTTCATCCGCCGCCGCTACCACCCGTTGCGGGGACGGTTCGAGGACCTATATCGATGACCATGAAATCCGCCCCCCTGCTCGCGCTTCTCGCGCTGGCGCTCGGAACCCCCGCCTTCGCGCAGGACGAAACGCCCGCCCCGGCCGCCGACGGCGCCGAACGCGTGTCGATTCTGATCACCTATGGCGACGAGGAATGCCCCGAAACGACCAGCGACGAGATCGTCGTCTGTGCGCAGGAACCCGAATCCGAACGCTATCGCGTGCCCAAGCCGCTGCGCGAGATCGCGGAGGACGAAAAGGCCAATCGCGGCAGCGCGTGGGGGGCCGCGGTCGAGGAATATGACCGCACCGTCGCCAGTGTCGGCCGCCCGAACAGCTGCTCGCCGGTCGGCTCCTATGGCTATACCGGCTGCGTCGCCAAGGCGATCCGCGAATGGTTCGACGAGCGGCGGGTGATCGACAGCGAAACCGCCAACGATTGACGCCTTCCGCGGCGGACCATAGCGTGCGCGCACCCCAACCCAGGAGTGTTCGTCCATGCGTCATGCCACCTTCCTCCTCGCCCTTCCCCTCCTCGCCGCCGCGCCGCTGCTCGCGCAGATGCCGACCGAAGCCCCCGGCGCCCCGGACGCCAGCCGCGTCAGCGGCGGGGCCTACCAGGCCGACCCCGGCCACACGCTCGTCGGCTGGCGTCTCAACCATCTCGGCTTCAACGACTATTTCGGCATCTTCGGCGACGTGACCGGTACGCTGGTGCTCGATCCGAAAAATCCCGCCGCGGCCCGGCTCGACGTGACCATCCCGATCGCCAGCGTCACCGTCGCGAGCGCGGGGCTCAAGGATCACCTGCTGCGCGCGGGCAAGGACGGCGGCAAGCCCGACTTCTTCGGTGCCGCCCCCGCGCCCGCGCGCTTCGTCTCGACCGCGGTCGTTGTCGATGCCGAGGGCGACGAGGCAAAGGTCACCGGCGACCTCACTCTCAACGGCGTAACAAAGCCGGTGACGCTCGACGTCGACTTCACCGGCGCCGGCCCCGCGATGATGACCAACAAGGAAACCATCGGCTTCGAGGCCGAGGCGACGATAAAGCGCAGCGACTTCGGCCTCGGCTTCGGCGTCCCGCTCGTCGGCGACGAGGTCGAGCTCGAAATCACCGCCGCCTTCGAGAAGCAATAACCCCAACCCCTCCCCTTCAGGAGTGCCGGGTCGGTCATGCCCCCGGCATGACCTGAACAGTCCGGGGGACTGTTCACCCGGCACTGGGCAGCGAGAGTTGCGAACTTGTTCGCTACTCGCAGCGGGGTGGGCTCTCTCGCCACCTCAATCTGTCACACGCATCGCCTAGACTCGCGAGCGGGGTCGCCACGGCCCCGCCCCTTTTCGCAAGGAGTCCGTGCGATGAGCGAACTGGTACGCGAAATCGTCGAAATCACCGCCTTCCTCTCCGGCGACGACGACAATCCCCTGCTGACCGTCGAGGCCGAGGGGCTCGCTCCCACCGCCGGCTGGAGCAACGTCCGCCTCGAACCCCATGTCTACATCACTCCGCCCGACGACGGCGTGCAGGATTTCGACCTCGTCGGCGATCGTCCGGCGGACGGCGCCGCGGACGCGCTCACCCCCGTCGAGGCGGCGTGGGAGGGCGAGGTCGCCGACTGGCTGCTCGGGGTCCGCGTCCACGCGGTCGACAATATGGCCGAGGACGAGGTGTTCGAGCCGTGGGACGAGGAAGACGACGATCTGGACGACGGCGAGGACGAGACCGCGCTGCGCGACAACGAAGACGCCTGACCATCCCCTGGACCCTCCGCCGGGCCGCGCGGAAACCTGCGGCCCGGCGACATTTTTCGGCCTTCTCATCCCCCTGCACCCTCTCATCCTCCGTTGCCCTTGTGTGTCCCCGCGAAGGCGGGGACCCATCCTCGGTGGTCTCAAGGTGAGCGGTCGGGAGCTGGGCTCCCGCGTAGGCGCTACGCGCCGCCTTCGGCTCCGCGGGAGCGCACCAGGCTCTTGATTGCCCTCCCCCACGAAATTTTCGCCCAGCGCCCCTTGCCAAGCGCGACATTTTGCATCATGGACGCTGCCATGCACATGCGCGGCCTTCTTCTTCTGCGACTTACACGCCCTTGGGCGTGACATTCGGCCTGCGCCTCTCGCGGCGGGCCACGCGCTCAAGGGCCTGACCGACCACCGCACCGAACTTCAGACCGCAGAAGAAGCCCGAACCATGTCCATGCTCCGCGACCCCTCCGCCAAATACCGACCCTTTCCGCAAGTTCCGCTCGCCACGCGCGACTGGCCCGCGCGCACGATCACCAAGGCGCCGATCTGGCTCTCGACCGACCTGCGCGACGGCAATCAGGCGCTGATCGACCCGATGGATGCCGAGAAGAAGACGCGCTTCTTCGACCTGCTCGTCAAATGCGGATTGAAGGAGATAGAGGTCGGTTTCCCCGCCAGCGGCGCGACCGATTTCGACTATATCCAGAATCTCGTGCGCTCGGGCCGCATCCCCGACGATGTCACGCCGCAGGTGCTGACGCAGGCGCGCGCCGACCTGATACGCACCAGCTTCGACAGCCTCGAGGGCGCGCGGACCGCGATCGTCCACCTCTATAACGCGGTCAGCCCCGCGTGGCGCCGCATCGTCTTCAACATGGAGATGGCCGACATCAAGCAAATCGCGGTCGACGGCGCCAAGCAGCTGCGCGACAATGCCGCGCGCCTCCCCGGCACCGACTGGCGCTTCGAATATAGCCCCGAAACCTTTTCGACCGCAGAGATCGATTTCAGCATCGAATGCTGCGCCGCGGTGATGGACATATTGCAGCCCACCGCCGACAATCCGATCATCCTCAACCTGCCCGCGACGGTCGAGGCGGCGACGCCGAACATCTACGCCGACCAGATCGAATATTTCGCGAAGAACCTGCCCAACCGCGAGGCGGCGATCATATCCCTCCACACCCACAACGACCGCGGCACCGGCGTCGCCGCGGCCGAACTCGGCCTGCTCGCGGGCGCCGACCGCGTCGAGGGCTGCCTGTTCGGCAATGGCGAGCGCACCGGCAACACCTGCCTCGTCACCATCGCGCTCAACATGTACACGCAGGGCGTCGACCCCGAACTCGACTTTTCGGACATCGACCAGGTCATCCAGACCGTCGAATATTGCAACAACCTGCCCGTCCACCCGCGCCACCCCTATGGCGGCGAGCTTGTCTACACCGCCTTTTCGGGCAGCCATCAGGACGCGATCAAGAAAGGCTTCGCCGCGAGGCTGCGCCAGAACGACGAAAAGTGGGAAGTCCCCTACCTCCCGATCGACCCCGCCGACCTGGGGCGCAGCTATGAAGCGGTGATCCGCGTCAACAGCCAGTCGGGCAAGGGCGGCGTCGCGTGGGTGCTCGAACAGGACAAGGGGCTGAAACTCCCCAAGAAGATGCAGGCGAGCTTCAGCCACATCGTCCAGGCGGTCGCCGACGGCACCAGCCGCGAACTCGCCGCCGACGACATCTGGCAGGCGTTCGAGGCCACCTATCTGGCCACCGAAGGCAAACGCTTCCAGCTCGTCGACTGGACCGAGAGGCACGCCAAGGGAACGGGGGGCGGCCCCGACCGCATCTTCGCCGGCAAGCTGACCATCGACGGCACCGAACGCAGCGTCAGCGGCCGCGGCAACGGCCTGATGAGCAGCGTCGTCGCCGCGCTGGCGGAGTCCGGCGGCCCGCTAATGGACATCGTCGACTATAGCGAGCACGCGATCGGCCAGGGCAGCAACGTGCAAGCCGCCGCCTATGTCGAATGCCGCACGTCGGACGGCAAGAGCCTCTTCGGCTGCGGCCTCGACACCGACGTCGCGACCGCGAGCGTGCGGGCGATTTTGTCGGCGGCGAATGGGGCTTAAAGACTATATAATAGTCCAATCGACCTCCTCGCTTTCCGCAGTATCAATCTCGATCTGATGGTCGAGATTGTCGAATAGGACTAGGTTGTTGCTCGGCCAACGAGCCGACGGCACAATTAATCCGTCGATACCCAAGAAGCTAGGCTTCGTGGACAAAGGGTATCCAGAGTTTAACTGAGGCGAGCGCGACGAAGCCGAGGTAGGATTCCTTGGTTTTGTCGTAGCGGGTGGCGACCCTGCGCCAATTCTTGAGTTTGTTG
>NZ_JCATIE010000012.1:0-143215 GCF_059693785.1 Sphingopyxis sp. CR5
TGTTCAACAAACTCAAGAATTGGCGCAGGGTCGCCACCCGCTACGACAAAACCAAGGAATCCTACCTCGGCTTCGTCGCGCTCGCCTCAGTTAAACTCTGGATACCCTTTGTCCACGAAGCCTAAACTATTGCCGTTGCGGAGTTAGGCCGGTCCTTTTGCCTGATTCTGATCGTGCGACCTTACATCCAACTTCGATTTTTGCATGGAATGCTTTGCCGGGTCGCAGATTTTATCCCGCCTTGAATTCGCGCGCGATAATCGCCTCGCACTCAGCGCAGCAGTGCGCAGGCCGCGCGGCCTGAATCGATCCCGCTTGCTGGGTAGAGCGAGCCTTGCATCGGATTATTTGCGGCATTATGGGACCAACCTCTCTCAAAGATGAGTTCGGTTGGCGGTTTTGTTGCATCTTGGAGGTTAGTGGTGGGACCTTTCGAGGCTTTTGAGTGCGCCGCAAGGGCTATCGGCCGATCCTAACCCTAACTTTTGCTCTTAAGAGGATAAGATGATAAGCATATAAACGCCTAACTGAAAAAGGACAGGCTGATGGGTGATATTACGCGGTGGACCGTCAACGTCGCATCCGAAACCGATATCGACGTGCGGACATATCTTGCCCAACGTGGCATGAAAAAAGGCGATTTGTCGCGGTTCATCGAAGATGCCGTTAAATGGCGCCTTCTCGATTTGACGCTGGCAGAGGCGCGTGCAGGGTTCGGCGATCTCACCGAAACCGACATGGATGCGCTTGTTGAGGAGGCGTTGGCCGACACGCGGCGGAATTGACCAATGCGCGTCGTTCTGGACACCAATGTTTTTATCAGCGCGCTACTGCATGACCGATCGCTGCCGTTGCAGCTTGTCGCATTGTGGCGGCAAGGCAAGGCGACGCTTCTTACGTCAGAGGAACAGCTTGAGGAGGTCCGGCGCGTTACGCGCTATCCGAAGATTCGGGCGCGACTGAATCCGGCCGTGGCGGGGCGATTAGTAAATGAATTGAAGCAGGTGGCGACAGTCATTTCGAACCTGCCCGAAGTCTCGATCAGCGCTGATCCTTGGGATAATTATTTGCTGGCGACCATAGAGGCAGGAAAGGCCGATCTGCTTGTTACCGGCGACAAGGCTGACTTGCTGCACCTTGAGCGCCATGCAGGGGCGCGGATCGTGACCGTCCGCGAATGTCTGAGACTGTTGACGGGGGCCGACCCTGCCGCCTGAACGAAATAGCGCGTATTTCCCCTTGCGGGCGATCGCCAAGGACTGTCGGCCCGCTAGACTCTCGCCGATCACCGGCTCGTCGCAATTCCGCGTCGCGCCGAGTTATCTGTCGATTGTTGCCTAGAAGTCGGTTTCTTCGAAGCAGATCTGAAACGTGTAGAGCTTGTTGACCACCTAGCTCATCAGGTCGCGCATCTTTCTATCGTCGAACTTCTTTGGACTGGGCTTTTCCTGTTGCCATTGGTCGGGTTTCGAAATTTGTATGCTTCGTGCTACATATTGCTCGAATTTGGAGCACGAAGATAGCATATGCCGACACCTCATAACCCTGCCGCCGCTGTACGGCGAGCGTTGCGCAAGCTGGGAGCGGACATCCACGATGCCCGCCGCCGACGCCGGCTGCCCATGGCGGTTGTGGCCGAACGGGCCTTCACGTCCCGTTCCAGGCTCCAAAGAGTCGAAGCCGGCGACACCAACGTCGGCATTGGCATCTATGCTGGTGTCCTACACTCACTCGGGCTGCTCGATGGACTGAGCCAGATTGCCGACATCGGCAACGATAGTGTCGGACAGGCCCTTGCCCGCGCGGCCCTGCCGAAACATGTTCATATCAAACGGTCAGCCGGATCGTCTCGCGACGGCTGACTTCGGGTTTCACATCGATCAGGAAGATCGCACGCGGCAGATTGGCTGTTGCGGGCTCGGCTAAAACATCTTTTCTCTTCGGGTACGACGGCGAATGTTTGGAACGCCCTGGCGGAATTGCACCGGAGCCCGCTCTCACTCTGCGGCGCGGCCCCTTCCACCGCCGATTGGCTTTTCAACCTTTGGCGATTCTGCGTCTGATACCTGGAGCCGCCGCTTGATGCAGCGCGCGGAGCGCCGCGTTGCCGATCCGTAGTCGCGCCGCCCGGACTCTCGCCGCGAGCGACTATGAGCCTTCGCCGATGCGCGGGAGCATCAAGCGCTGCCTCGTGCTTGAGCCATTGTCGGCACGGTGATTCGCCTGGCTCGGGCACGCGCCGCATCGTGGGCGCCTACGCCATCCTTTGTCTTTCTATCCGATTGTACGACGAACCGATTTTGCTGTTGAAGCTGGCGCATTCCTGCGTCTCTTAATCGCCCCCGTCGAGCCCGGCATACCCGCACGGCTCGCGCAGACGGGGTAATCGATGATCCACGAGCCGAACCGATCGGAAACGCAAAGCCGCAGCTCGCGGATGCTGCGTACCGCGCTCGGCGGCGCGATTGCCGAATGGCTCGCCGACCCGCAGGTCGTCGAGATCATGCTCAACCCCGACGGGCGACTCTGGGTCGACCGGCTGGGCGCAGGGGTCGCTGACACCGGCTGTCACATGCCCGCAGCCGATGGTGAGCGCATCATCCGCCTCGTCGCGCATCATGTCGGAGCCCAGGTCCATCGCGGTGCGCCCTGCGTCTCAGCGGAGCTGCCGGAAGGCGGAGAAAGGTTCGAGGGGCTGCTTCCGCCCGTGGTGGCGGCGCCTGCCTTCGCTATCCGCAAACCCGCGGTCGCGGTCTTCTCGCTCGCCGATTATGTAACGTCCGGCATCATGACAGCGGGGCAGGCCAAAGTTCTGCGGCGCGCCGTCGCGGATCGCGCGAACATTCTCGTCGCGGGCGGCACCGGGACCGGCAAGACCACGCTGACCAACGCCCTGCTTGCCGAGATCGCGCGATCCTCGGATCGCATCGTCCTCATCGAAGACACGCGGGAGCTGCAATGCGCCGCGCCCAACCTCGTCGCAATGCGCACCAAGGACGGCGTTGCCTCGCTTTCCGATCTGGTCCGGTCGTCGCTCCGCCTCCGTCCCGATCGCATTCCGATCGGTGAAGTCCGCGGCGCCGAGGCGCTCGACCTCCTCAAAGCATGGGGTACCGGCCATCCCGGCGGCGTCGGCACGATCCATGCTGGATCGGCGCTGGGGGCGCTGCGGCGCATGGAGCAGCTCATCCAGGAAGCCGTGGTCATCGTGCCGCGAGCGCTGCTTGCCGAGACCATCGATCTCGTCGCGGTGCTCGCCCGCGATGGGACGGGCCGCCGCCTCACCGAGCTTGCGCGCGTCGACGGGCTCGACCCCGCGACCGGTGATTACCGCCTCCATTCCGCCAGCCTGTCAGGAGATCCCCTATGACGTCCAATTTCGTGCATCGCGCGCGCTGCGCGATGCTCGCCTCATCGGCGTTCGTCCTTTCCATCATCCTCTCGGTTCCGGCTCACGCCGGCGGCTCGTCGATGCCGTGGGAGGCGCCGCTCCAGTCGATCCTCGAGAGCGTCGAGGGACCGGTCGCCAAGGCGGTCGCGGTGATCATCATCATCGTCACCGGTCTCAGTCTCGCCTTCGGTGACACGTCGGGCGGCTTCCGCCGGCTCGTCCAGATTGTCTTCGGCCTGTCGATCGCTTTCGCGGCATCGAGCTTCTTCCTGTCCTTCTTCTCCTTCGGCGGCGGGGCGCTCGTCTGATGGACCGGGAAGGAGAAGCGCCCGGCTTCTTTGCTCCGGTCCACCGGGCGCTGGCCGAGCCCATCCTGCTCGGCGGGGCACCGCGGAGCCTCGCGATCGTCAACGGCACGCTCGCCGGCGCGATCGGGCTCGGGCTTCGGCTCTGGCTCGCAGGCCTCGCCATCTGGGCGGTCGGTCATGCGCTCGCCGTTTGGGCGGCGCGCCGCGATCCCGCCTTCGCCGACGTCGCGCGGCGTCACCTCAAATATCCTGTCTGGATGCAGCCATGATGAACCTCTCCGAATATCGAACCAAATCCGACCGCCTCGCGGACTTTCTCCCTTGGGCCTGCCTGGTGGCGGAGGGCGTGGTGCTCAACAAGGACGGATCGTTCCAGCGCACGGCGCGCTTTCGCGGTCCCGATCTCGACAGCGCCACGCCCGCCGAGCTTGTTGCCGTCTCGGCGCGGCTCAACAATGCCCTGCGGCGTCTCGGCTCGGGCTGGGCAATTTTTGTGGAAGCGCAGCGGGTTGCGGCCCAAAGCTATCCGATCTCGGAATTTCCCGATGCCGTCTCCGAACTCGTCGACGTCGAGCGGTGCGAGCAGTTCCGCGAGGAAGGCGCGCATTTCGAAAGCTTTTATTTTCTGACTTTGTTGTGGATGCCCCCCGCGGAGGAGGCCGCCCGCGCTGAGGCATGGCTCTATGAAGGCAGCTTCAGGAAGGGTGTCGATCCGAAGGAACTGCTCGCCGGCTTCCTCGACCGCACCGATCGGCTGCTGCATCTCGTCGAGGGCTTCCTGCCCGAGGCCGCGTGGCTCGGCGATAGCGAGACGCTGACCTATCTGCACAGCACCGTTTCGACGAAGATGCAGCGCATCGGCGTCCCCGAGACGCCGGCCTATCTCGACGCGCTGCTCACCGACGAGCCGCTCACCGGCGGCCTCGCGCCGCGGCTCTGGGTCGCGAAGATCACGCTCGCATTCTTCTTGCGCAGCGTCTTCAGCCATTCGCGCAGCTGCGCGGCGAACGCGGGGCTGTCGAGCACGAGCCAACCCTCGTCGATGATGATGAGCGTCGGCGAGCCGTCGAGCCGACCTTCGATGCGGTGGAAAAGATAGGACAGCACAACTGCTGCCGAGGACGCGCCGACAAGGCCTTCGGTCTCGAGCGCCTGCACGCGGGCATTGCCGAGCCGCTCTTCCTCGGCGTCGAGCAGCCGTCCCCAGGGGCCGCCGACGAGATAGGGTGCGAGCGCCTGTTTCAGGTCCTGCGACTGGAGCAGAACAGCGAGACCGGTGAGCGTCCGCTCGCGCGGCGGCGCGGTCGCGAGCGAAGTGAGCGCCGTCCAGAGATGCTCCTTTGCCGCAGGATCGACGACGACGCCCTCGCCCGCCAGCAAGGCGGCGAGCCACTCGGCGGCCCAGGCGCGTTCGGCGGTCTCGTCGATGCGCGCGAGCGGCTGCAGCGCCACCCCGCGCTCCCCGTCGTGGAGCGCGCCGCCAAGATCCTGCCAGTCGCCGCCCATCGCGAGCGCCGCAGCGCGGATTGAGCCCCCGAAGTCGAAAGCGAAGATCTGGCTCGCGGCGTAGCGCCGGAACTGCATCGCCATGAACGCGAGCAACACCGATTTGCCAGCGCCGGTCGGACCGACGACGAGGCAATGGCCGACATCGCCGACGTGCAGCGAGAAACGGAACGGGGTCGCGCCTTCGGTCTTGGCGTAGAGCAAGGGAACGTCGCCGAAATGTTCATCCTCAGCCGGCCCCGCCCAGACGGCCGAGAGGGGGACGATATGGGCGAGATTGAGGGTCGAGACCGGAGGCTGGCGGACGTTGGCATAGACATGCCCCGGCAGGCTTCCGAGCCAGGCCTCGAGCGCATTCACGCCTTCGACCGTGCAGGCAAAGTCGCGGCCCTGGATTACCTTCTCGGCGAGCCGCAGCTTCTCGGCCGCGAGCGCCGGATCGCGGTCCCAGACGCAAAGTGTTGCAGTGACATAGGCGAGGCCGGCATTGTCGGCGCCGAGTTCCTGCAGCGCGAGGTCGGCCTCGGCGGCCTTGTTCGCCGCGTCGCTGTCGACGAGAACCGACGCCTCGTTCGTCATTACCTCCTTGAGGATCGCGGCGACCGATTTGCGCTTCGCGAACCATTGCCGCCGGATCTTTGTCAGCAGCTTCGTCGCATCGCTCTTGTCGAGCATGATCGCGCGGTTCGACCAGCGGTATCCGAAGGGTAGCCGATTGAGCTCGTCGAGGAGGCCCGGGAAGGTCGCCGACGGAAAGCCGGTGATGGTGAGCGTTCGGATATGATGATCGCCGAGCCTCGCCGACATCGAAAGCTCCGCGATCGCACCGGCGATCATCGAAAGCTGTCCGACGCGGATTTTCCTTCCCAACGAACGCGCGGGCGAACCACAGATCGCGCGGGTCTATGCGCGCTTCGGGCTCAACGACCGGCAGATCGAGATCCTGAGCCGGGCGACCCCGAAGCGCGACTATTATTGCCAGTCGCGGCGCGGCAATCGCCTGTTCGAGCTGGGTCTCGGCGACATCGCGCTCGCCTTCGCCGCCGCGTCCTCCAAATCCGATCAGCTTCGCATCTCCGAACTCGTCGAAGCGCATGCGCCGGCGCGTCAAGCCGCCGGGCGGGTTCGCGCAAGCTTCGCGGAAGGGAAGGCCGGTGCGGCCCCTGCGGCGGCGGCGGCGGCGGCGGAGCCGCCCGCCTGGGCCGCCGCAATGCGGCGGCGTCAGACCCTGACCCACGGCACGGCCGTTACGACGCAGGCGCTGAAGGCTGGCGACAGCCATGGCGCCGGCAGCGCCCCCGACATCAGCGAAAGGGATTGATCGCATGTTTCGACGACCTTCTGTCCGCTACGGGCGTGCGCCCGTTCCGGTGACGCCCTATCAGCGCGCAGCACAAGTCTGGGACGATCGGATCGGCTCCGCCCGCGTACAGGCGCGGAGCTGGCGGCTCGCCTGTTTTGCGTCCCTTGCGCTATCGGGCGGGCTCGCCGCGGGTCTCGTCTGGCAATCGGCGCGGGGCACGATCACGCCTTGGGTCGTCGAGGTCGACAAACTCGGCGAAGCGCGGGCGGTCGCGCCCGCCGATGCCGACTACTCGCCGAGCGATCCGCAGATCGCATTTCATCTCGCGCGCTTCGTCGAAAATGTGCGGTCGATTCCGGCCGACCCGGTGGTGCTCCGCCAAGGCTGGCTGCGCGCTTATGATTTTACCACAACCAGCGGTGCGCAGGCGCTCAGCGATTACGCCCGGACCAACGATCCCTTTGCCGAGGTCGGCAGGCGTCAGGTCGCGGTCGATGTGTCGAGCGTGATCCGCGCCTCGAAGGACAGCTTCCGCATTGCCTGGACCGAACGCCGCTACCAGGACGGAAGCCTGCTCGAAACCTCGCGCTGGTCGGCGATCGTGACGATCACCGTCAAACCGCCGCGCACCCCCGACGCCCTTCGCAGAAATCCCCTCGGCGTCTTCGTGTCCGCTCTCAATTGGTCGAAGGAGCTCAGCCAATGATCCGCATGTCTCTCCTGCTGGGCGCTTCTGCGCTCATTCTTCCCGCGCATGCCGCGCCCGGCGACCCCAAGTCCCAGGTTGGCCGTGCCAACGAGGCTGCGAGGGTGCAGCCCGAACGCGCGACCTTCCTCAATTCGATCCAGACATATGCCTGGGCCGACGGCGCCTTGTTCCAGGTCTATTGCGCGCCGGGCAAGGTGACCGACATCGCTCTGCAGGAAGGCGAGGAACTCGTGGGCGCCGGGCCGGTTGCCGCCGGCGACACCGTCCGCTGGATCATCGGCGACACGCTGAGCGGCTCGGGCGCGTCGCAGCGCGTCCATATCCTGGCGAAGCCGACACGGCCCGACATCGTGACGAACCTCGTCATCAACACCAACCGGCGCACCTATCATCTCGAGCTGCGCGCCACGCCTTCGACCTATATGGCTGGGGTCTCCTGGTCCTATCCGCACGACGAACTCATTGCACTCCGCGCCGCCGAAGCGGAACGCGAACGCGCCGCGCCAGTTGCGAGCGGGATCAGCTATGCCGCGCTCAATTTTGCGTATCGGATCAAGGGCGACAAGGCACCATGGCGTCCTGTCCGGGTCTTCGACGACGGCCGCCACCTCTTCGTCGAATTCGGCGACGATATCGCCAATGGCGAGATGCCGCCGCTGTTCGTGCTCGGCGAAAATGGGAAGGCTGAGCTGGTGAACTACCGGGTCGATAGTCGCTTCATGATCGTCGACCGGCTATTCGAGCGCGGCGAGCTTCGCCTCGGTGCCGGCCGCAATGCGCGCAGCGTTCGTATCGAACGCGTGCCCTCGCGCAATCGGGGCGGAAAATGAGCGCGCTGGAACGCGAAGGGGTAGGGAAAGGGCCGAACCCGGCGGACGCTGTGACGCCGGATGACGCTCGAACCCGTCCGCAAGTCATCCGGCTCATGGGAGAGTTGCCGCCCGTCATGCGTCTCTCGCGCAAGACGTTGGCGATCGCCGGCGGCGCCGCAAGCCTGGCAATCGGCGGCGTCCTGTTCTGGGGGCTCCGATCGCCCGACCCGGGAGCGCCGCCCGAGCCTTATGACGTCAGCTCGCCCAACAGTCCCGAGGTGGTGAGCGGCGCGCCCGCAAGCTACGACGCGCTGCGCAAGCTTGGGCCGCCACCTTCGGCAGAGCCCGCCAAGCCCGTCGGAGCGGGCGGGAATGCCGGAGTAGCTGGACCAGTTCCGCTGGCAGCGCCCGATCCGCAGGCTATCGCCGCCGAACAAGCACGCGAACGCGCACTGCAGGAGCGCGAGGCGGCCGCGGCGAGCCGGCTTTTTCTGAGAGCGAGAGCTGCGGCATCGTCCCCCGATATCGGCTCGCAAGCGGCCCCCACCGCGACTGGGCAGCCGAACGAGCCGGAAACACGCCGAACGCGATCGGCGGCCGGGCGCCAATTCCTGACCGGGGCCGACCGGCCTGCCTTCGAGAGCAGCGAGCGCGTCGTCGCGGCGAGTTCGCCCTATATCTTGCAGGCCGGCGCCGTCATTCCCGCAGCCTTGATAACCGGCATACGGTCCGATCTTCCCGGCCAGATCAGCGCGCAAGTGACGGAGAATGTCTATGACAGCCCGACGGGTCGCATCCTGCTCATTCCGCAAGGTGCGCGGCTTGTCGGCGAATACGACAGCGAGATTGTCGCCGGACAGAGCCGTGTGCTGCTGGCATGGGATCGGCTTATCCTGCCCGGCGGACGATCGATCCGCCTCGACCGTCTGCCCGGTGCCGACGCCGCAGGAATGGCGGGTCTGGAGGACAGTGTGAACAATCACTGGGGGAGGATGTTTCGGGCCGCGCTCGTTTCGTCGTTGCTCGGCGCCGGGAGCGAGCTGGCAGCGAGCGGCGATGGCGAGCTCATGCGGGCGCTGCGCTACGGCGTGCAGGACGGCGCGAATGAGGCAGGACGGCGCGTCGTTGACCGTGAGCTCTCGGTGCCGCCGACGCTCACGGTTCGCCCGGGCTTTGCCTTTCGCGTGCTCGTGACGCGTGACCTTATTCTCAAGCCCGCCGATCGGGGAGAACGGCCATGACCAAACTTCGTCTCGGCGCGATCGTTGAAGAAAAGCCGGTCAAGCTTACAGTGGAACTGTCGGGCGCTTTGATGCGGAACCTTCACGATTATGCAGCGGTGCACGCGAAGCTGACCGGCCTCGCGGCGGCGCTCCCGCCCGAAAAGCTCATCCCGGCGATGATCGATCGATTCATCGCGAGCGACCGTGAATTCAACAAGCAGCGTCGGCGTGGGTGAAAGTCGGGCAATGTCTTTCCCAACGCCTATCTCCCTGCCTGAACATCAACCTCGCTTCCTGAGCGTCCATGGCGCCGCCGTCTTGCTCGACTTGCATCCGAATACCGTGCGCGCCCACGCAAAGGCCGGGCTGATCCCCTGTGTGAAGATTGGTCGGTTCTGGAGGTTTCTGGAGAGCGACCTTGTTGCCTGGACTCGTGCGCGTTATCCTGCGCCCGCACGAATGCAGCCGAGTGCCCCAAACAAGGAGGCAGGCTTATGGCACTCTGGAAACGTGCAAGCATTTACTACGTCAAGATCACAGCAGCTGACGGAACGCTCATTAGACGCTCTACTGGAACGTCCGACAGGCAAAAGGCCCAGGAATATCACGACAGACTGAAGGCCGAGCTGTGGGATCTTGCCCGCTTGAAGCGGAAGCCCCGGCGTAGCTGGGACGAAGCGGCGCTTCGCTGGCTGAAGGAAATGGCGCACAAGAAGTCCTACAGGGACGATGTGAGCCGGATCCGCTGGTTCACGAAGTATTTGCGCGGCAAGATGCTGGATCAGGTGAGCCGGGACATGATCGACGGGATCATCTCGCGCCAGCTTGCCCGTCGCAGCGATCGCACCAAGGATCTCTATGTCGCGCTTATTCGCGCCATTTTCCGGAAGGCGATGCGCGAATGGGAATGGCTCGAGCATATCCCTGCGTTCAAGACCTATGTGAGGAAAGCAAAGCCGCGCGTGCGCTGGTTGACCCACGCACAGGCCGAGCGTCTCTTGCAGGAGCTGCCGGCGCACCAGCAGGACATGATGCTGTTCGCGCTCGCGACGGGCCTGCGGCAGGGCAATATCAAAGGGCTGACCTGGGATCAGGTCGACCTTTCCCGCCGCATCGTCACGATCGGGCACGGCGAGACCAAGAATGACGAGGCGTTGGGCGTTCCGCTCAACGATCTCGCGGTCTCGGTTCTCAGGCGGCGCATGGGGATCCAGCACGAACATGTGTTCACCTTCAAGGGCAGACCGCTCGGCCAGGTGAACACGAAGACATGGCGGGAGGCGCTCAAGCGGGCAGGGATCACCGACTTTCGTTGGCACGATCTTCGGCACACCTGGGCGAGTTGGCTGAGGCAGAATGACGTGCCCACCTGGGTGCTTCAGGAGCTGGGCGGATGGAAGTCGGAGACGATGGTGCGCCGCTACGCGCACATGTCGACCAAGCATCTGGCGCCCTATGCCGACCAGCTGACTTTCGGGGTCACACCGGAGAGTGGCGGACAACCGCCATTCGCGGTTTTGCCCGAAGGTCACAAAAATGGTCACAGCGAGAGCCGTCCGCGGCTCAAGCTCGTGGCCGGGACCGACCTAAGTCATTGAAAGATAAGGGTAAGAAATGGTGGACGCACTAGGGCTCGAACCTAGGACCCGCTGATTAAGAGTCAGCTGCTCTACCAACTGAGCTATGCGTCCACATGCCGATTTCGGCGGTCTCCATCAGCGGCTCTAAAAGTCTTGTGCTGCGAAGAGAGCGGCCCGCTATCATGCTAATCACCGCATGGCAATGGCTTTCGGAGATATTTTTCGAGAGAAACCATTTGACCTCGAACAGGCTTTCAGGACGCATGATGATCTATTTAACGGTCTCTCTCCAGCGTCAGCCAGGTTTGGAACGAACTGTGGGTCGCGTGACATCCATGACGGCATTCGGGGCCGGGATCCGTTGCGATACCGCGAGCTTCGCCTGTTGCGCAGCGAGCGCTATGTCGGCTTCTTAAGACCTGAACCCGAAAGCGGCCAGAAACGAAGAGTTGGTCCCCCTCCCGAATGCATGACCTGTCGGGCGCCCGTGTTCCGACCCCATCACTTCGCATAAGATCATCGAGTCTTTGAGTGGAATAGTCGAGGACAATTTCTGAGCGCAATCTGCCATCGGATCATCGAGGCGGAAATCATGCGAGCCGAACCCCCAACCTTGTCACGCATTGTCAAGAACAGTGTCCGGCTGAATGCCTTCCTGTCGGCACGAGCGAGCGTCCGCCTTGCTCGAAGGGCGCGTTCGCCGCGAGGGGAATTTCTTCGCAACGCATCGTCCCGAACATTCGAAATCTTGGTCACGCTCGTGGCGCTTTCGATGCGCCTTTCCCCTCTCGAGCGCGACATGGTCGCTGCCAGCGTGCTGAGCCTGTTGTATCGATTTCGAAGGTTGGCGCCGCCAGCGTATCGACTTTACGGGCGCGACATCCCGGCACCTCGCCCTGTGCCAAGGAATAGGCTCGCCTCGCCATCGGACTGCAATGGCTAGCCCCTCGTACGATAGGCGAGGGGCGGGCGTTTCGCGATGTTCGAGCCGATCCTCCCCGCGCCCGCATTGCAAAGCGGAGGAGACCCATTGAACGAGGAGAGTCCCGTGGCACAGAAAATCGTCATTATCGGAGCCGGTTTCGCCGGACTGCTGGCCGCCCTTTCGGCGGCACGACTGCGCGACGAGAAAGGCGTTTCCCCCGCGGACCTGACCATCACCGTCGTTGGGCCCGAACCGGCGCTGATCGTCAGACCGCGCCTCTACGAACGCAATCCCGCGTCGATGACGGCTCCCCTCGGCGAGCTGTTCGCAGCGACCGACATCGATTTTCGCGCCGGCTGGGTCGACACGATCGATGCGGCGAAGGGCACCCTCCGTCTGACGGGCGCGGACGGCTCGGTCGAAGTCCTGCTCTATGATCGTCTGATCGTTGCTGCGGGCAGTCAGGGATTTCAGCCGCCGATACCTGGCCTTGCCGACTTCGGCCATAGCGTGAACGACCGGGCTGCCGCGGTCGCACTCGATAAACATTTGCAGGCACTCGCCGATCGACCAGCGTCCCCGGCGCGCGACACTGTGGTGGTGGTCGGCGGCGGGTTCACGGGCATCGAGGTGGCGACCGAAATGCCCGGCCGGCTGCGCGAAATTCTCGGGCAGGACACCCCGGTGCGCGTGGTGATCGTCGAGCATGGGCCGTGCATCGCGCACGACATGGGCGACGAACCGCGTCCCTATATCGAGGCACGGCTGCACGAACTCGGCATCGAGACGATCGTCGGATCGGGCGTTGTCGGTCTCGACGAAGGCGGCGTCACGCTCGGCAATGGCGAGCGGATCGAGACCGACACAGTGATCTGGTCGGCAGGTATGCGCGCCTCGCCCTTGACCGCTCAGTTGCCGGCCGAGCGCGACAATCTCGGCCGCGTCATCGTCGATCCCGATCTGCGGGTGCCCGGAGCGCCGCATATCTTCGCAACGGGCGACACTGCAAAGGCTGCAACCGACGACAAAGGCAATTTTTCGCTGATGTCGTGCCAGCACGCGCGTCGCCTGGGCGCCTTCGCCGGGCACAACGCGGCAGCCGACCTGCTGGGCGAACCAACGCTGCCCTATGACCAGCCATCCTATGTCGTGTGCCTCGATCTCGGTCCCGATGCCGCGATCTTCACCCGCGGATGGTCGCCCCGGACCGTCGAGATCACCGGACCCGAGGCCAAGAAGGTCAAGATGGAGGTCAATACGGTGTGGATATATCCCCCCGCGGCGGAGCGCGAGGCAGCATTCCAGAATGCCTTCGAGGCGCGCACGGTCGATTTCTGAGAGGAGGCCGCTTGGCTCCTGACGGCGCCGAAGCCTCTCTTCAACCAACATCCTTCCGGAGGGCCGCATAGCGGCTCGCCGTTCCCTATCGAACAGGAGCTTCCCATGACGGCTTTGCAATTTCCGCTCGATACGCCCTTCGGTCCCTTCACCACCGCCGCCGACGTCGCCGATGGCGTCGATCTGTCGGGGAAGACCGCGATCGTCACCGGCGGCGCATCGAATCTCGGCTTTGAGACGGTCAAGATTCTCGCATCAAAAGGCGCCCATGTCATCGTGCCTGCGCGCGATGCGGGCGCGGCCCGGCAAGCCTTCCATCATATTCCGAAGGTCGAAATCGCCGCGATGGACCTTCTCGACCCGTCGTCGATCGCGGAATTCGCGTCGGGCTTTCAGGAGAGCGGGCGTGGGCTCGATCTCCTGATCCTGAGCGCTGGAGTCATGGCGACCCCGCTGTTCCGCGATGCCTCTGGTCGGGAAGGCCAGTTCGCGGTCAACCATCTCGGTCATTTCCGTCTTGCAGCGGCGCTGTGGCCTCGGCTTCGAAGCGCAGCCGGCGGCGCGCGTGTGGTCGTCCTGTCGTCGCGCGCGCACCAACTTGGCGGACTCGACCTGTCCGATCTCGATTTCCGGCACCGCGCCTACGACAAATGGTTGGCGTACGGCCAGGCCAAGACGGCAAACGCCCTCTTCGCCGTCGCGCTCGACGCGCGCGGCGGCGAGCACGGCATTCGCGCCTTTTCCGTCCATCCCGGTTCGATACTGGGACCGCTTGCGCGTCACTTGAGCCGGGAGGAGATTGAGCAGTTCGGCGCGGTGCATCCGGACGGCACGGCCGTTGTCGATCCGCGGCGCGACCTCAAGAGTCCGCAGCAAGGCGCCGCCACGACGATCTGGTGCGCCACGTCGCCCGCTCTGGCGGGTTTCGGCGGGGTCTATTGTGAAGATTGCGACATTGCCTTCATCGAGGCGGACGGCGAACTCGGCGGACCTGGCGTGCGTCCTTTCGCCATCGACCCCGACACAGCCGAAGCGCTGTGGTGCGAAAGCGCCCGGTTGCTCGATATCCGTCACCCCGGATATTGCTGATGAGCCCCGCGCCCAAGCAGGAGACGCCGCGCCGGCTTTGCGTTTTTTCCGGGTCGAGCACCGGAATCTCGGCGGCCTATGAATGCGCTGCGCGGCGCCTTGGCGAGCAGCTGGCACGGAGCGGCATCGACCTGGTCTATGGCGGCGCGGCTGTCGGCCTGATGGGCGCCGTCGCCGATGCCGTGCTGGCGGGCGGTGGCCAGGTCATTGGCGTCATCCCGCAGGCGCTGGTCGAAAAGGAGGTCGCGCATCGCAGGTTGACCGAGCTGCGCATCGTAAGCTCGATGCATGAGCGCAAGGCGCTGATGGCGGATCTGTCGGATGGCTTTATCGCGCTGCCGGGCGGGATAGGCACGCTCGAGGAACTGTTCGAGGTCTGGACCTGGGCGCAGCTTGGGACCCATGCGAAGCCGTGCGCCCTGCTCAACGGCCTTGGCTTTTACGACGGGCTGCTCACCTTCCTCGATCATGTCGTCGGACAGGGCTTTCTGAAGCCTGTTCACCGCGAGATGCTGATCGTCGAGGGTGATCCGGCATGTCTGTTGCAGACGATGGCGCGATATCGTGCGCCGGCAGTCGGGAAGTGGGTAGGCCGCCCCGACAGATAGCCGGATCGCCGCAATGGAACCGGGACGGACGCCGCGATCCGTCCCGGATTTTCCCATCAGCTCCGGATGAAGGCCAACATATCCTCGTTGATCACATCGGCATGGGTCGCGGCCATGCCGTGCGGATAACCTTCATAAGCCTTCAGCGTCCCCTTCGCGAGCAGCTTCGCCGATAGCGGGGCGGAGTCCGCGAACGGCACGACCTGATCGTCGGTGCCGTGCATGACCAGCGTAGGGACCGCAATCTTCTTCAGATCTTCGGTGAAGTCGGTTTCGGAAAACGCCTTGATGCAGTCGTAGTGGGCCTTGGCGCTGCCGACCATGCCTTGCCGCCACCAGTTCTGGATCAGGCCCTGGCTGACCTTCGCGCCGTCGCGGTTAAAGCCATAGAAAGGGCCCGAGGCGATATCGAGGTAGAATTGCGACCGGTCCTCGGCCAGTGCCTTGCGGAACCCGTCGAACACCTCGACGGGAAGACCGCCGGGGTTGCTCGCCTTCTTCACCATGACTGGCGGAACTGCGCCGACGAGGATCAGCTTTGCGATCGTTCCGGCTTTGGCGCGTGCGGCATAATGCGCAGCTTCGCCGCCGCCGGTCGAATGGCCGATATGCACCGCGCCCTTGAGGTCGCGCGAAGCGACCAGCGCCGCGACGTCGGCGGCATAGGTGTCCATCTCGTTGCCGTGATCGGTCTGCGTCGAGCGGCCGTGACCACGCCGGTCGTGGGCAATCACGCGGTAGCCCTGAGAGAGGAAGAAGAGCAGCTGGTTATCCCACTCGTCGGCGGTGAGCGGCCAGCCGTGATGGAAGACGAGCGGCTGCGCATCGCGCGGCCCCCAGTCCTTGTAGAAAATCTGCGCGCCGTCACTGGCAGTAATATAAGTCATGGGATCGGCTCCTTTGTGAGCTTTCGGAGGGATTGTGCCAAGGCTGACAGCCGACCAGCCCAGGCCGCCTGCAAGGGTCGCCGCGCCACCGGCGGCGACGAGCGCCCGGCGACCGATCATGAAATCCTGAAGTATGGGCATGCTGTGATCCTTCGCGTCGAACCGATGCCGTATACGGGATGCCCGGGACGGGATCGGCCCACTTGGGATAAGGATTTCAGGCGGCAGCGCGATTATACGGGGGATGCGCCGCGACTATGCCAAGGTCGAGGCAGGTTGGCGACTAGTCCTCGCCGCCCTTCGCTATTGGAAGGGTGAAGGTGAAGCGCGCGCCGGTGGGTTCGACGTTGTTGGCTCGGAGTGGGCCGCCGTGCGCTTCGACGATCGAGCGGCAGATGGCTAGACCCATTCCCATGCCGTGCACCTTGGTCGTGAAGAAGGCTTCCAGCGCGTGATCGGGGTCGGCAAGGCCTGGCCCCGTGTCGGTGATATCGATCCGTATGCGATCGCGCTCAACGGCTCCTTCCAGCCGTAACTTTCGGCTGCCCTCCGGGCTCGCAGCCATTGCCTCGATCGCGTTGCGCAGGATGTTGACGAGAACCTGTTGGATCTGGACGGCATCGATTGCGACGGGTGGAAGGCCGGGGGCGAGCCGAATGTCGAGCGATGTTCGACTTTGCGCGAAGGGCTCGGCGAGAAGGTCTCGCACTTCGCCGACCAGCGCGCCGAGGTCGGTGGATCGGCGCGGACCGGCGCTCTTTTGGAAAAGGGCACGGATGTGGCTGACGATGTCGGCTGCGGATTCGGCGCTTCGCACGATCCGGTCAACGATGCCCCGCGCGCGGGCAATGTTTGGCTCGTCGCCGGCCAGCCACCTCTGGCAAGCCTGGGCGTTGGTCATGATGGCGGCGAGCGGCTGGTTGACCTCATGCGCGATCGATGCCGAGAGTTCGGCAAGGCTCGCCGCCTCGCCGGCTTTCGCGAGTTTATCCTGCGCTTGCCGGAGCTCATCCTGCGCCCGGATCTGGTCGTGGATATCGAGACAAACGCCGTTCCACTGCACGATTTCGCCGGCTTCGTCGCGCATGGCGGCGAGCCGCGTTTCGACCCAGCGAAACATCCCGTCGAAGCGGCGCTGCCGATGGGTGAGCGCATAGGGCTCGCCCGTGCGCAGCGAATGATCGAGACGTTCGTTTACGCGGTCGAGATCGTCGGGATGGATGATGGCGCCCAACAGGCTTTGCAATCGCGGAACATCGGGTTCGTCCTTCGCCGCGACGTCGAAGCCGAGGAATTCGCGCATGTGGCGGCTGAAGTAGATCGGCCGGCCCGAGGGCGTCATGCACCAGATGAGAGCGGGCGCAGTCTCGAGCAGTTCGCGCAGGGAGCGCTCGCTCTCGTGCAGGGCGGCATCGGTCCGGCGGAAGACATCGACGTCGAAACCCGTGCCGTACCAACCCGTAACGCGGCCGTCGTCGGCGCGTGCAGGGCGGATCGCAAAGCGGTGCCAAACATATTCGCCGCTTGCCCGCAGCACGCGATATTCATAGTTGAACGGTGTTCCGCTGCGCATGCAGCGGCGCAGCTCGGCAGAAGCGCCGTCATAGTCTGCCGGATGCACGCCCCTCTTCCAGCCAAGGTCACCGCCGTCGAGGAAAGCCGCATCGCTGAGCGGCTCGTTGAAATCGTCCAATGTCATCGCAAGCGATGTCTGGGCCATGGGGGTCGCATAGGTGAAGCGTCCTTCAGCGTCGAAGGCGAACGCAGAGCCGTAGACGTCTTCGATGATCTTCGCGGCGTTTACCGCATCGCCGGTTTCCCCGAGCGAGGTGGCGAGCGCCCAGTTTTCGTCCGGGTCGTGAACCAAGGGGCGTACGGTGACATTGGAGGAATAGGCAGGTTCGGCGCGATATTTGTGCCATCGCCATCCGTGCCTTGACGAGCGCTGGCGGTAGCTGACGACCTGCGGCACGCCGCTGCAAAAGGCGCGTGCTTCGGCCTGTGCAATGGCTTGGCGGTCTCCGGGATGAATCGCCTCGCCGGCATGGATATGGGGTTCGGTATGGCGCCGCCATACAAGCGCGCCCATCGCGACGCCGATTGCCAGACCGGCGAACAGGCCAGCCGGCTCGATCATGATGCCTGACGCGCGGGCGGCAAGCGGACGCGAAATTCCGCGCCGCCCTCTGGATGGTTGGAGGCTGACACTCCGCCGCCGTGCGCCGCGACGATCGATCGGCAGATTGCGAGGCCGATTCCCATCCCTTGCGCCTTCGTAGTGAAGAAGCCGTCGAAGATTTGGCCGAGATGGTCAGGGTCGATTCCCGGTCCCCGGTCGCGCAAAGTGAACACGGCTTCGCCTTTTGAGCCTGCCGTCGTTGCAATATGGATTTCCCTGTCGGCCTCGCACGATGCCTCGACCGCCTGCGCCGCATTGATCAGCAGGTTGACGATGACTTGTTGGAGCTGGATGCGATCGCCGACGATTTTCGGAACGCGGCGTGCATAGGATGTCGTCACGCGAATGCCGCGTGTTTCGATCTCGTGGCGGACGAAGAGGAGGCTTTCCTGCACGACGTCGTTGAGCGCGATCGGTACCGGTTCGGGTGCCTGTTTGACGGCCATGCTGCGAATGCGGCGCACGATATCGTCGGCGCGGCGCGCGCTCGTCGCGATCCGCGTCGTCAGCTGCGCGACCTTGCCGATGTCGGGCTCGTCGCGGGCCAGCCAGCGAAGGCTGGTCTCGGCATTCGTCATGATCGCCGCCAGCGGCTGGTTGACTTCATGGGCGATCGAACTGGTCAGCTCGCCGAGGGTCGAGATGCGCGCGGCGTGGCTAAAATCGGCCTGGAGTTGCCTGAGTTCGGTTTCGATGCGGAGGCGTTCCGTCACGTCTTCGAGACTGAAGATCGTCGTATCGAGTTCGAGCAGCGGCTCAGGATAGGTGACCGAAAAACGGACGTCGAGCAGGCGGCCGTCGAGCGCGCGTATCTTCATGAACTCGCTGTAATTCTTGCGACCGCTGAACCGCCCGATCATGACGCGGCGCAGCGAGTCCGGGCTTTCGGTGAACAGATAGCCGACGGGCCGGATCAGATCCTGAACGCCCGCGCCGCCGACGAGTTCGATGGCGCAGCGATTGACGTCGGTGACCGGAACGCTCGCTGCTGCGAATTCGACGAGTTCAGGGTGATCGTCGAGATGTCCTGCAAAGTCGGTGACACCGCGCGAGCGCAACTCGGCGTATATCTTGCCCATGTGGCTCGCATCGACCTGCCAGAGCGCGACCGGCATATAGTGAATGAGCTTGCGGTAGCGCGCCTCGCTGGCGCGCAGATAGAGGTAGGATCGATCGTCGTCGGCCGCGCCGTCGACGGCAACGAACAACCGGTCCGGTCGATCGTCGCCCGCGCGCCAAACGGTAACGAGCGGATCGCGCAGGATGCCGTCGGAGGCAAGGCGGCGCTGGACGCTGCGGCCCCCGCGATCCGCGAGCGCATCGATTATGAGATCGGCGAGAATCGTCCGGCTCTCGACCGGCCAGAAAGCTGCGACCGACTGGCCGGCCATCAGGGCTCGCCCGCGGTTGCCGCCGACCAGTCTCGCGGTCCGATCGTTGACCTCGACGATCCGCGCGGCATTGACGAGGCCGTGGAGAAGCTCGTCGTATTCGGGCCTGTGGTCCCCGGGCGTGTGGGCTGCGAGACGAGCGAGGATGTCGGCGGCGGGCGCGACGTCGATTTCCCAGCTCGCCGCCATGAACCGATCCGGGACTGGGTCGTCCGCTCCCGTCCGGCCCGGTGCCTCGGGCTCCGCGTGGGCATATTCGACGACGTCGCGCAGCGTTCCGGCGGCGTCATAACGCAGATGCCGCCGGATCCTTGCGACCCGCACGTCGCCGTCGCGCGTGCGGCGCAGAATACGTCCCTCCCACGCGCCTTCCTGAAGCAATTGCGACCAGGCGTTCGCCTCATCGCCCGGCGCGGGCGACAGCTGGGCGCCATCGGTCCCGCAAACGGCGAGTGCGGGCCAGCCGAACAGGCGCTCGGCGGCCGGGTTCCAATAGCGTATGATCCCGGCGGGATCGAGGATGACGATGCTCTCCGATGCGAGTTCCGCAATGCGCGCCACATCGCTCTCAAGCGGGTCGAGCAAGGTCGCCGTCACCGCTTTGAGCCCGAACCTGAACTCGCGATTGCCTGCTCGATCGCGCCCAGCAGATGCTCGTCGGTGACGGGCTTGGTGAGCCACGCGTACGCGCCGATCGCGAGCGCACGGGAACGCGTCGATTCGTCGAGTACCGACGACAGCACGATCACCGGCAATTCTGCGCGCTCGTCGCGCAATCGTTCGATCAGCTCGATGCCCGACATACCCGGCATGCGGATGTCGGTCACGAGGCAGTCGAAGGAGCGGGTTCGCGGCGCCGCAAGAAACTCGGCAGCGCCCTCGAAACATTCGCAGGCGAGCCCCGAGACCATCAGAAGGTCGCCCAAGGCTTCGCGAACGGCCTCGTCATCGTCCACGATCGCGACGGTCGGCATATGGGACAAGCGGCGGCATCCTCTTTCACGCGGCCTCGCTGGCCGATGGAGTCAATGTCGCGCAGCTTGTAAGCCATTATAACCATACCAAAGTCTAGGCCGGGGCCGGTTCGCGCACCTCCGCCGGCAATTTTTCCCACGCGCGGATCAGTTCGCCGACCGAAGCCGCCTGCATTTTGCGCATCACATTGCTGCGGTGCAGTTTCACGGTGATCTCGGTTATGCCCAGATCATAAGCGATCTGCTTGTTCAGCCGGCCCAGTGCGACCTCGCGCATGACCTGACCTTCCCGCGGCGTCAGTGTCGCATAGCGTTCGACCTGCTCCTGGACGAGCTGCGCATTGGCGCGCTCGGCAATGTCGCGTTCGATCCCCGCAGTCACGGCGTCGAGCAAGGTCTGATCGCGGACCGGCTTGGTCAGAAAATCGACCGCGCCGGCTTTCATCGCCTGCACCGACATGGGGATGTCGCCGTGCCCGGTCAGGAAGACGATGGGTTTGGAAATGCCCGCAGAGGCCAGATGCTGCTGGAGGTCGAGCCCGCTCGCGCCCGGCATTCGTACGTCGAGGACGAGACAGCCCGCGCGATCGAGCAGCGGCGATTCGATGAGGTCGCGGGTCGAGGCGCAGCATTCGGCCTCTATCCCTACCGATAACATGAGCTCGCTGATCGCCGTGCGAACGTCCTCATCGTCGTCGACCACCAGCACGAGCGGCGGCGGCTGTTCCTCGGATGCCGGACGGATCATCTTTGCCTATCCTCTGCTTGCGACGGGCGCGACCGCCGTCTTGCGAGTCGCGCGTCGAACCAGGCTTTGGTGTCGCCGCCGAACTCGGCGGGGGCCTTGCGCTCGAGCCGGCCGCCAATGTCGTCAAGCGTCTCGCCCGCCAGCGCGTCGCGCATTGCCTTTTCGGCCTTGAGCATGACCGCATGGATCGAGCACACGCCGCGCGTCGCCCATTCGGGCGCGCCGTCCTCGAACAGAGCGCAATGCCCGCGTATGTCCTGACAGTCGAACAAGGGTTTGCGCCCCTCGATCGCATCGACCAGTTCGAGCACGCTGATCGCATGGGCCGGCCGCGCGAGCCGATAGCCGCCGCGCACGCCTTCCGCCGCCGTGACGATCCCCGCCTTCTCCAGCTTGGCGAAAATCTTGGCCGCGAAGCTCGGCGAAATTCCCTGGAAGAGAGCCAGATCGCGGGCGCTGCGCGGCGCATCGCCCGCATCGATCAGGCCCAGCAGGCAATGCAGCCCATATTCCACGCTCACGGTCATGCGCGCCATAACGCGGAGTATATTTGTCCGCGTTTGGCAAGGCAAGACATTCCTGCCTCGCCTTGCCTGCCATAGATGTGGCTTTTTGATGGATGACCGATCCTCAAAAGTTCCAGGCGACGCCCGCCAGGACTTGATGTCGGTCCCATTTGGTTCCGTCGCTGCCAAGGTCGCTGTAGCGATATTCGACACGCGCCGAGATATGGTCGGTGACAGCCCGTTCGACGCCGCCGCCAACCGACCAGCCGTCGAGATTGTCCTTGCCGCGGCGCGGACCTTCGAGATCGAGGATCTGCACCCTGGTGCGGATATTCTCATAACCGCCGCGCGCATAGACGAGCGTTTTGTCGGTCACGAGGTAACCGGCGCGGACGCCCAGGTCGAAACCATATTCGGGATTGATCGCGGCCGATGCGTCCTTTTGCGCACGCGACAGGTCGTCGTCGATCCCGAAATTGACCGCCCCTTCGGCCGACAGCACGACCTTGGCCGTTGGCTGGAGATTATAGCCGAAGAAGATGCCGGCGGTCGCCGCATCGCGGCTGTCGTCGATCGTGGCGGTGCCCAGGTCGGTCTCGACCGAGCCGAGCCTGTTCTGGCTCCAGCCGGCCTGCACCCCGACATAGGGACCTTCGAAGGTCTGGGCGGCTGCGGGGGCCGCCGTGCCGACGGCGATCAGCGCGCCGAGCGAGAGGGGGAGAGCAAGATTTTTCAACGCATGTTCCTTTCTGTCGTTTGAAAATTGGGGCGCGCGCGACTGGGGGGTCGGGGCCGCGCGCGCCCCGCAGTCAGGCGCCCTTCCGGGGAGGGAGGAAGGCGCCATCGATGCCGCCCGGCCAGGGCGTCACCGTTTCACCGGCGACCATCCAGGTGCCGGAATCCTTGCGCATGCGAAGCTCGTACATCGCGGGCGGAGCGTCGGAACTCATGCGGCGATAGAGAATCGCCGTCGCATGATCGCCCTGCTGCTCGACGTGAAGCACCCGATGTTCGGTCGAAAGCGGCGCTTCGCCCGCGTCGCGACGCGACCGGAATTCAGCAATCGAATCGTCGCGGCGAATTCGGGTCACCCCGCCGTCGCTGCCGAGCACCAAGAAAATCTGGTCGGGCGTGTAGAGCTTTTCCATGCCTTCGATATCGTAAGCACTGCCGACATGGACGACGTCGTGGATCAAGGCGGCGATGGCGGGGTCAACGGGAGATTGGGTCATGCTGTTTTCCTTTGATGCGTGGGGAGAGATCAGAGCAGCGCCATGCCGCCGTCGACGCGGAGGTTGATGCCGGTCACGAAGCTGCTGGCATCGGACGCGAGGAACAGCGCGCCGCGCGCGAGTTCGTTCGGTCGGCCAAGCCGCGCGAGCGGGATTGCGCCCGCCATCATTTCGGCAAAAGCGCCGCGCGCTTCGGGCGCCACGCCCAGCTTGCCGAGGATCTCGGTTTCCGTCGGCCCGGGGCTCAGCATGTTGACGCGAATGCCGCGGTCCTTGAATTCGAGCGCCCAGCTTCGCGCGAACGCCCCGATCGCCGCCTTGGTCCCGGCATAGACGGCGTGGCCGTCGAGTACCTTGTCGCTCGCGAGCGAACCGACAAGGATGATCGAGGCTCGCTTCTGCAGGTGCGGCGCGATCGCCTGGACCCCAAAGAAAGTGCCGCGGGCATTGATTCCGAACTGGGTGTCATATTCGGCTTCGGACACCTCGCCCGATGGCGTGATCGTGTTGACGCCGGCGTTCGCCATGTAGATGTCCGCACCGCCGAAACGTTCGCGAACAAGGTCCGCGACCGCGCGGTGGTGCGCTGGGTCGGCGACGTCGCCGCAGATCGCCGCCGCAGCAGGCCCGATCGACCGGACTGCCTCGTCGAGTGCGGCCTGGCGGCGCCCGGTAATCACCACCCGCGCGCCCTGCTCGGCAAAGAGTTGCGCGCTCGCGAAGCCGATGCCGCTGTTGCCGCCGGTGATCACGGCGACCTTTCCCTTCAAACTGTCCATGTTTCACCTCTGTGGTTGGAGACGGAGATGAATTTGGCTTTTCCTTTTCGGAAAATTAGACTGGAAGCGGGCATATTATTTTTGCTAAAAACTATCGAATGACCGCTGGCCTCGAACCGACGACCGGACTTCAAGCCTTCGTGCGCGCCGTCGAGACGGGTTCGTTCAGCGCCGCGGCGCGTCTTGCCGGGACCACCCCCTCCGCGGTTTCGAAGAGCGTCGAACGGCTCGAACGACGCCTCGGCGTCAAACTTTTCCTCCGGTCGACCCGGTCGCTGACGCTGACCGTCGACGGGACCGCCTATTACGAGCGTATCGCCCCGCTGCTGCGTGCCCTCGACGAAGCCGGCGATGCCTTGCAGGGTGCCGAACGCGCGCAGGGTGTGCTGCGCGCCAGCCTTCCCGGCGTGCTCGGTCCCGCTTTGATGGAAGCGCTCACCCGGGAATTCGTCCCGCGCTATCCCGAGATCAAGCTCGAGATCAGTATCACCGATCGCCATGTCGACCTGATCCGCGAAGGCTATGATGTGGCGTTGCGCGTCGGCGAAATGGGGAATGTCGACTGGATGGTGCGACGTCTTGCGACCCTGCCGCTCATCCTCGTCGCGGCCCCGCAATGGCTCGAACGCGTTGGGCATCCCGCAACGCGCGAAGCGCTCGCGCAATTGCCGCATATCCGGTATCGCCTTGGGTCGCAGGCCTATCCCATTCGCTTCGCCGACGGGACCGACCTGCTGCCCGAAGGGGCACTCGACATCGATTCGGGTCAGGCGATGCGGATTGCGGCGCTCGGCGGCCTTGGCATTGCGCAACTGCTTCGGCTGGCGGTGGCGGATGACCTCGCCGCGGGGCGCCTCGCCGAGATATTCCCGCACGATCCGCTCGCCGCGGTTCCCGTCCAGGCACTGCACGCTTTCGGTCGCCTCGCACCGCTGCGCGTCCGGTTGTTCACCGATTTTCTTGCCGACAGGCTTGCTGCACATTCGGCCTGAGGGGCCATAAGCGCGCAGCGAGGCGGGGTCGCACGGATGCTGCATTTCGAATATCCTGGACTGGAAGGATCGGGGTTCTGCCGGATTGGGGCGTACCGGCGCGGTCGGTCGGTACGCCCCCGGGGGGAGCCTTTGGTCGGCGATCAGAAATCCCAGAAAGCGGCGACCCAGCGGAAGGCGTCGCCATCGGCGGCGACGCGGCCTACCGACGGGAAGGGCAAATGCGTCGCGACGAGATACTCGCCGCTGGCGGCTGCCTCCTGCAACAGGCGAACGCGCACGCGCACCGACTCTTCGGGATCATGCTCGAAGCCGTTATGCCAGTCGGGATGGTCGAAACCGACGGGGAAGAGCGCGTCACCCGCGAAGGTCAGGCGCTCGCCGCCCGATGCGACATGGACGATGCAATGTCCCGGCGTGTGCCCGCCGGTCAGCTTGGCGACCACGCCCGGCGCCACTTCGCACTCATCGTCGAAGGCCAGGATCTTGTCGGCATAGGCGTCGATGAACTGCGTCGCGGTCGTGCGCAGCACCTCGGGAACGGGGTTCGGCATCGCCGTCTGTTCGAAATCGGGGGTCTGCCAGAAGGCGATTTCGGTGGCCGTGACATGGATGCGCACGTCCGGATTCAGCCGCCGTTTCACGTCCTCCACGAGCAGCCCGCCGACATGGTCCATATGCATATGGGTGATGATGATGTCGGTGACCGACGCGAGGTCGATCCCCGCGGCCTGGAGCCGCTTGGGAAATTGGCCGGCGCGCGGGAAACCGGGGAACTGCCCGCCGAGTCCCGCATCGACCAATATGGTCTTGTCGCCGCTGCGCAGCACGAGGACGTTGAGAGCCCAGTCGAACATGTCGGGTCCGACGAACATATCCTTGAACCATTCGGCGCGGACCGCGGGGTCCACGTTGGTGGCCATCGTTTCGGTGGGCAGCGGCAGTACGCCGTCGCTGACGACAAGCACGTCGATGTCGCCGATCCGCAGCGCATAGCGCGACGGAACCAGCTCTTCGAAGCCCGATTTCTCGGGCGTTGCAATAGTGTCGGGTTTCATGTCTCGATCCTCCTGAAAGCCGTGCAATCACGACGTTCGGCAAGCTAGGTGGCGGTCGGCTCCTGGTCGATTGGATCGAGGCATTGGTTGAGGCATACCTTCGGACAGGGCCGATTGCCGGCATCGATAGGCGCAAAGGCGCTTTCGAGTGCTTTACGCCGCGCGGAAGACGAAGCCAGGGGAGGGCGATCCGACCGCTCTTTCGATCAAGGACAGGTGCAGTTCCACCTTGGCATTGCCATAGCGCGTATCTTCGCGGCGGTGCTCTATTGCCCTGCGCCTGCTCCTTGATGAGTGGGATCGGTATGATCCTGCACTGGGGCCGCGCGAGAGATCCGCGCCTGATCTCGACCCATTGCGGGGCGCGTCCCAGCCGCGCGTTGAAAGGCCGTCGATCGGGCTTGGCGGAGTCGAGGGTGGCAATGCATTTCGTCGATATTTTTTCCGATCATCTCCTCCTCCGGCATCGTCGACGTGTCCGGAACCGCCCGCGCGTACATAGCCTTAGGTTATAGGAAGCCGCCGTCTTCGAAGACGCGCAAGGCCCGGCCTTCGGCCATGATGGCCTCATCCGAAAGCAAGAGGTTCCTTGATGATCGCCGCACCCTATCTTCTCTATCTTGGCAATGTGAACGACGAGGTCGGCATCAAGACCTCGCGCGGGCTCGCGGTCTTCCGGCCCGATCAGTGCGTCGGCGAATTTCGCCACGACGGGTGCGAACTGACGCTGGGGCTGCCGCGCCTGGGCTTTGCCGAGGCGGTGGCGGCGGGCGCCAGGACGCTGGTGCTCGGCATCGCCAATGCCGGCGGGAAGATGGGGGCCGAGTTGATCGCCGACGCGCTCGCCGCGATCGAGGCGGGACTCGATATCGCGTCGGGCCTCCACCACCGGCTGCGCGACGAGCCGGCGCTTGTCGATGCGGCGGCGCGCCACGGGCGCTTGCTCCACGACGTCCGCGACCCGCGCCCCGATATCCCGGTCGGCAACGGCAAGCCGCGGGCGGGGCGCCGGCTCCTCGCGGTCGGCACCGATTGCTCGGTCGGCAAGATGTACGCGACGCTGTGCCTCGAAAAGGGGATGCGCGCGCGCGGGATGAAGGCCGATTTCCGCGCGACCGGCCAGACGGGCATCCTGATCGCCGGCGGCGGCATCCCGCTCGACGCGGTGATCGCCGACTTCATCTCGGGCGCGATCGAGCAATTGTCGCCCGCCCGCGACGACGGCGGCTGGGATCTGATCGAAGGGCAGGGGTCGCTGTTCCACCCGTCCTTCGCCGGCGTGTCGACCGGGCTGCTCCACGGCGCCCAGCCCGATGCGCTGATCCTGTGCCACGACCCGGTACGTCCGCATATGCGCGGCCTGCCGCATTACCCGATGCCCGGCCTGGCCGAGACGCTGGAGGCGAACCTGCGCGTCGCGCGGTTGACCAGCCCCGATGTCCGCGCGGTCGGCATCGCGCTCAACACTTCGAAATTGTCGCCGGCCGACGCGCATCGCCTGTGCGGCGAGACGTCCGACGCGCTCGGCCTGCCGTGCACCGATCCCTATTCGATGGGTGTCGATCCCATCATCGACTGGATGAACCAATGCTTCGAACCCTCGTCGCGCACCGCGATGCCTTCCCTTTAAGGACCCCGTTCCGCATCTCGCGCGGGGTCAAGACCGTCGCCGACGTGGTGACGGTGGAGATTTCGGCCGAGGGTGCGACGGGCCGCGGCGAGGGCGTGCCCTATCCGCGATATGGCGAGTCGGTCGACGGCGCGCTTGCGGCGATCGAAGCGGCGCGCGGCGCGATCGAGGGCGGGGCCACCCGCGAGGAATTGCAGGGCGCGATGGCGGCGGGCGCGGCGCGCAACGCGGTCGACTGCGCGCTGTGGGATCTCGAAGCGAAGCTGGCGGGGCGCAGCGTTACCGAGCGGCTGGGCCGGCCCGCGATCGCCCCGACTCCGACCGCGATAACCGTGGGCCTCGACACGCCGAGCGCGATGGCGGGGGCGGCCGCGGCGCTCGCCGATGTTCCGCTCATCAAGGTCAAGGTCGACCGCTCCGATCCCGAAGCGCAAATTCGCGCGGTGCGCATCGCGGCGCCGACCCCCCGAATGATCGTCGACCCCAACGAAAGCTGGACGATGGCCGAGGTCGAGCGGCTCCAGCCCTTGCTCGCGGACCTGCGCATCGACCTGCTCGAACAGCCGCTTCCCGCCGACGACGATGGCGCGCTCGCGGGCTTTGCACCGCTGGTTCCGATCGCCGCCGACGAATCGGCGCACGTCGCGGACGATGTCGGTGCGCTGGCGGACAAATATCAGGTGATCAACATCAAGCTCGACAAGACGGGGGGGCTGACCGGTGCGCTCGCGCTCGCCGATGCCGCGGCGCGGGCCGGGCTCGGCGTGATGACCGGCAGCATGATCTGCTCGTCGTTGTCGATCGCGCCCGCGCTGGTCGTCGCAGCGCGCTCGGCCTTCGTCGATCTCGACGGGCCGCTGTGGCTCGCGGCCGACCGGCCGGGTGGGGTCCAGGGCGACGCCGGCGTCTTGACGCCGCCCGCGCCGGGCTTTTGGGGAAGCAGCTAGGACCGATTTTCGAACCGCAGAAACAGGGGTGTCGCCATGAAATCTTCGATCAAATTTGCCGCTGCAACGCTTGCGCTTCTTTCCGCGACGGCGATATCGACCCCGCCGGGCGCCGCCCAGCAAGGGGGGCAGGCCGACGTCATCCTGCGCGGCGGGACCATCTATCCGGGCGGCGCGGCGCCCTTCACCGGCGATGTCGCGATCCGCGGCGACCGGATCACCTATGTCGGCCCCGCGGCGCCGGGCGGCGCAAGGCAAGTGATCGACGCGAGCGGACTGATCGTCGCGCCGGGCTTCATCGATCCGCATACGCATGTGAACGACGCGCTCGATTCGGCCGACCCGGCGGCGCGGCTGGTGCTGCCCTTTCTGACCCAGGGCGTCACCACGGCCTTCATCGGCGTCGACGGCGGCGGCGATCCCGACATCGCCCGGACCTTCGGCATGACAACCGGAGAGGCGACGGGCGAGCGGGCCAGCGTCGGCCAGTCGTCGCGCGATTACGGGATCAATTTCGCGAGCTACGTCGGTCTCGGCGCGGTGCGGATGAAGGTGATCGGCCCCGACGACCGCGCGCCGACGCCCGCCGAACTCGAAAAGATGGTCGCCCTCGTCGACCAGGCGATGTGCGAGGGCGCGCTCGGCTTTTCGACCGGACTTTTCTATGCACCGCAGAGCTTTGCCAAGCGCGACGAAGTCGTGGCGCTCGCCCGCGCCGCGGCGGCGAAGGGCGGGGTGTACGACAGCCACATTCGCGATGAATCGAGTTATACGATCGGCCTGAAGGGCGCGATCGACGAAGCGATATCGATCGGCCGCGATGCGAAAATCCCGGTCCATATCGCGCATATCAAGGCGCTGGGCGTCGACGTGCATGGCGAAGCTCCGCAGATCATCGCCGAGATAGAGGCGGCGCGCAAAGCCGGGCTCGTCGTCCATGCGGACCAATATCCCTGGTCGGCGTCGGGCACCGGGCTCTCGGCGGCGCTGCTACCGCGCTGGGCGCAGGACGGCGGACGCGCCGAGATGCTGAAACGCTTTGCCGACGATGCGGTGATGGCCAAAATGCGGCCTGAGATTGCCGAGAATCTGCGGCGGCGCGGCGGTCCGGCGTCGCTTCTCATCACGTCCGGGCCCGCCGGCGTCGAGGGCAAGACGCTCGAAGAGGTGGCGAAGGCGCGCGGTGTCGATCCGGTGGAGGCGGCAATCGCGATCCTGACCGAACGCGAAGCGGGCGTCGCCTCTTTCAACCAGGACGAGGCCGACATCGCCGCCTTCATGAAACAGCCGTGGGTGGTAACCAGCTCGGATGCGTCGCGCGGCCACCCGCGCTATTATGCGTCGTTCGCGCGCAAATATGCGACCTATGTCAAGGACAAGAAGGTCATCGGGCTGCGCGATTTCATCGATCGCAGCACGTCGGTGACCGCCGGCCTGTTCGGCCTCGAAGGGCGCGGCACGCTGAAAGCCGGGGCGTTTGCGGATGTCATCGCCTTCGATCCGGCGACCTTCGCGCCGCGCGCCGACTTCACGCACCCGACGCTGTTTTCGACCGGCATGCGCTTCGTCCTGGTCAACGGCAAACTCGCGGTCGAGGACGGCCAGCCGACTGGCGAAGCCGGCGGGCGGCCGCTGCCGCACCGGCCCGCATCCGGCACCTGCCCGGCATCATAAGGAGGATGACCCGCCGCAACGCTCCGGCGGACCTTGAAGGCGTCCTGCACGCACAGTGATAGAAAAAAGGGGAAAATACATGTCCAGATCCATGCCGATCGTTTCGGTCGCGGCGCTCTCCGTGGCCCTGCTTTGGAATTCGCCCGCGCTCGCGCAGGAGGCTGCGGACGCCGACGGCGGCACCGTCGCATCGCCCGACGCCGAAATCACCGTCACCGGCACCCGCATTCAGCGCAACGGCTATCAGGCGCCGACCCCGCTGACGGTTCTTGGCGCCGACGATATCGAAGCGAACGCGCCCGCCAACATCGCCGACTATGTCAACGATATTCCGTCGCTGGTCGGCAGCGCGACTCCGGCGAACTCGAACCTAAACATCAGTTCGGGCACCTCGGGCATCAACGCGCTCAACCTGCGTTCGCTGGGGACCGAGCGTACGCTGGTCCTGCTCGACGGCCAGCGTTCGGTCGGATCGACGACCGGAGGGCTCGTCGACGTAAACACCTTTCCGCAAGGACTGATCAAGAGCGTCGAGATCGTCACGGGCGGTGCGTCGGCGGCCTATGGGTCCGATGCCGTGTCGGGCGTCGTCAACTTCATCCTCGACAAGGAGTATACGGGGCTCAAGGGATCGGCCGAATATGGCATCACCACTTATGGCGACGCGCCGACCTATCGCGCGACGCTGACCGCGGGCAAGGCCTTCGCGGGCGGTCGCGGCCACGTCCTGCTCAACGGCGAACTCGCGGTGAAAAAGGGGCTGTTCAGCGTCCCGCGCGACTGGAACCAGCAAGGCTGGTACATGATCAACAATCCCGCCTATGTCGCGGGAAATGGCGAACCCGAACGCCTCGTCGTCTCGGGCGCGGGGCTCAGCCTCGCGACGCCGGGCGGCACGATTACCGACACGGCGCTGCGCGGCACCACCTTCGGCGTCGGCGGCGCGGTCAGCCAGTTCGACTATGGGACGGTGCGCGACCCGTGGATGATCGGCGGCGACTGGCAATCGACCCAGGTCAACAGCTACCAGTCGCTCGACCCGGCGGAGAATCGCAAGAGCCTGTTCGGGCGGCTCAGCTACGAGGTTGCCGACTGGCTCAACGTCTTCGTCCAGGCCTCCTATGCGAAGTCCAAGAATCTCGGTCATCTGGGGATTCAGCTCAACCAGGGCAATGTCACGATGCAGTCGGACAATGCCTTCATTCCCGAAGAGGTGCGGACACGGCTCGACGCGCTCGGCATCACCCAATTCAAATTCGGCACGACCAATGCCAACCTGCCGGTGCGCAAGAACGACACGAAGCGCGAGTTGCAGCGTTATGTCGTCGGCGCGAACGGGACGTTCGGCCTGTTCGGGTCCGAGGCGCGCTGGGACGCCTATTATCAAAAGGGTATCAGCCGCACCCGCGAAATGGCGCGCGACATTTCGAACAATGCGCGCCTTGCGCTGGCACAGGATGCGGTGTTCGCCCCCGCCGGCAATGCGCTCGGCGTGGCCGAAGGGACGATCGTCTGCCGATCCTCGCTGACCGACCCCGATAACGGCTGTATCCCGTTCAACCGTTTCGGCATCGGCACCGCAAGCCAGGAGGCGCTCGACTGGGTAATCGGCAATCCATTCCGCAAGCAGAAATTCCAGCAGGACGTCTTTGCCGCCAACCTCTCGTTCGACGCTTTCGACCTGCCGGCCGGGCCGGTCTCGGTCGCGATCGGCGGCGAACATCGGCGCGAGAAAGTCACGGGCGAAGTCGCGCCCGAATATCAGTCGGGCTGGTTCGTCGGCAATTTCCTGCCCAGCTTCGGCTCCTATCATGTGAGCGAAGCCTATCTCGAACTGCTCGTCCCGGTGATCGAGGGGCTCGACCTCAACGGTGCGGTGCGCGGGACCGACTATTCGACCTCGGGCTATGTGACGACATGGAAGGCCGGGCTGACCTTCGAGCCGATCCCCGACATCCGCATCCGCGCGACGCGGTCGCGCGACATTCGCGCGCCGAACCTCGGCGAGCTGTTCACCGCGGGTTCGACGCGCATCAACGTGCTGATCGACCCGACGCAGAACAATGCGTCGGTGCAGTTTGCGGGGACCACGCGCGGCAACCCCGATCTCCAGCCCGAAAAGGCCGACCAATGGGGTGTCGGCGTCGTCTTGCAGCCGCAGTTCCTGCGCGGTTTCGCGCTCTCGGTCGATTATTACGACATCAAGATAAAGGGCGCGATCGGGTCCGTCGCGGCCCAGACGATCGTCGATCGCTGCGCCGAAGGGGTGCAGGAGTTCTGTAACGCGGTCGTGCGCGGCCCGAACGATTTCGGCAACAACCTCCAGGTCTTCGAAAGCCCGTTCAACTTCGCCGTCCAGCGCGCCAAGGGAATCGACTTCGAAAGCAGCTATCGTGTGCCGGTCGGGGTCGGCGACCTGACGCTGCGCGCGATGGCGACCCGCTATATCAAGAATTATTTCGACAATGGCATCGACGCTCCGGTCGACCGGGTCGGACAGAATTCGAACGGCGGCACGCCCAAATGGCTCTATCGCGTCCAGGGCACCTACAAGAATGACGATGTCACCTTCACCCTGACCGGGCGCGGGATCAGCAGCGGCGTCTATGACAACAGCTTCGTCGAATGCACCTCGGGCTGTCCGGTGTCGACCGTGACCAACCGGACGATCAACGACAATCATATCGACGGCGCCTTCTATCTCGATACGTCGCTGACCTTCGATGTCGAAACGGGCGGGAAGGACATGCAATTCTACCTCGCCATCACCAACCTGCTCGACAAGGACCCGCCGGTCGTCGCGCCGGGGCCCGCGGGCAGCGCCTATGCGACGCCGGCGACCAACCAGTCGCTCTATGACCTGCTCGGCCGCACCTTCCGGGTCGGCGTGCGGTTCGAAATGTAACGGAGGCGATGATGGAACGCCTGGCGCTATCGTTCGCTGCCTTGCTGGCTATCGGCTCTCCCGCGCTGGCCCAGCATTATGATGTGCTGATCCGCGGCGGCACGGTCTATGACGGCAGCGATGCGCCGGGGCGCCCCGCCGACGTCGCGATCGAGGGCGACCGGATCGCGGCGGTCGGGGTCATCCCGGCCTCCGCGACCGCCGACCGGCTCGTCGATGCCCGCGGCAAGATCGTCGCGCCGGGCTTCATCGACCCGCATTCGCATGCCGCCCCAAACATCCAGACGCCCGAACTCGCGGCGGCATTGCCGATGTTGTTCCAGGGCATCACGACGCTGATGATCAACCCCGACGGCGGCGGACCCGCCGACCTGACGGCGCAGATCGCCGACCTGCGGACGAATGTCCCGGGGGTCAATGTCGTGCCGCTGATCGGTCATAACGCCGTGCGCCGCGCGGTGATGGGCGATGTCGACCGGCTGCCGACCGCGGACGAGCAGGCGAAGATGGAAGGGCTCGTCACCGCGGCGATGCAGGCGGGCGCCGCGGGCCTGTCAGACGGACCCTTCTATATCCCCGCCAAATATTCGAACACGGCAGAGATCGTCGGGCTGGCGAAGGCGGCAGCGCGGTTTCCGCACGCGGTCTACACCAGCCACATCCGCGACGAAGGCAATTATAACGTCGGCGTCGTCGACGCGGTCGAAGAGGTGATTACCGTGGCGCGCGAAGCCGGGATTCCGGGGGTGGTCACGCATATCAAGGTGCTCGGCCCGCAAGTTTGGGGCAAGTCGGCCGACGTCATCGCCCACATCGACAAGGCCCGTGCGGCGGGGGTTCAGGTCTGGGCCGACCAATATCCCTATACCGCGTCGGGATCGAGCCTGATGGCCTCGCTCGTGCCGGGCTGGGCGCAGGAGGGAGGAGCCGCAGCGCTGGCGAAGCGTCTGCAGGACCCGGCAATGCGCGCAAAGATCCGGGCCGAAATGGTCCCGAATCTCGAACGGCGCGCCGGACCGCATGCGCTGATGATCCGCCGCTTCGCGCCAAATCCGTCGCTGGAGGGCAAAAGGCTCGACGAAATCGGGAAAATGCAGGGCAAGGACCCGCTCGACGCGGCGATCGACATGCTCATCCAGGGCGGTGCGCCGACCGTCTCGTTCAACATGAGCGACGACGACGTCACCGCCTTCATGCGCCAGAAATGGACGATGACGTCGACCGACGGCGGGCTGCCCGCCTTCGGCAAGACCTCCGAACACCCCCGCGCCTACGGGGCCTTCCCGCGCAAGCTGCGTCGCTATGTTCTCGACAAACCCGTAATCTCCCCACAACACGCCCTCCACGCCGGAACGGGATTGACCGCGCAAGTCTTTCATATCCCCGACCGGGGCGTGCTCCGAAAAGGCGCCTTCGCCGATGTGATCGTGTTCGATCCGAAGACGGTCCGCGACGTTGCGACCTATGAACAGCCGCATGCCTATTCGATCGGCATGGACTATGTTTTCGTAAACGGGGAAGCCGCGATCGCCGGAGGCGAGGCCGCTGCCGCGCGATATGGCCGCGTCCTGTTGCGCGAACGCTGACGACGCGGTTCGGAATGCTGCACCGCAAAAATAGCTTGCCGCGACGGCGCTAGGTCGCGACGATGGCCGCGATGAACCTGCGTCACATCGAGATTTTTCACGCCGTCTACACCAACGGTTCGGTCAGCGCGGCGGCGCGCGCGCTGAACGTGTCGCAGCCGTCGGTGTCGAAAACGCTGCGCCACGCCGAATCGATGCTCGGCTTCCGGCTGTTCGAGCGCACCAAGGGGCGGCTGGTGCCAACCGACGACGCTCACGCCTTGTTTCAGGAAGTGGGCGAAATCCAGGAGAGAGTTCAGGCGTTGCGCGAGGGCGCGCGCAATCTGCGCCGCGGTGCGGGCATGATGCTGCGCGTTTCCGCACTGCCATCGCTCGCGCTCGGCGTCTTGCCCGAAGCGGTCGCCCGCTTCCTGCCGAGCCACCCCAATGTTCAATTCGATCTCCAGACCGTCCATCACGACGATCTGGTGCGCAAGCTGCACGAGCGCGAGACCGACATCGCGATCGCGGTCGAAGTGCCGCAGAAGGCGCCGGTCGGCAGTCGCTGGCTGGGCGAGGGGGAACTCGTCGTGCTGTACCGCGAAGAGGATATGCCCGACGCGCCGCCGCGGCTCGAGCTTGCGGACCTCAAGGGTCATCGCTTCATCAGCGTTGCATCGAGCGGGCCGATCGGGGAGATTTTCGTCCGCGAACAGCAGCGCCTTGGATTGGCGCTCGACGATACGATATCGACGCGCACCTTCTATATCGCCACCGCGCTGGTCCGGGCCGGTGTCGGGCTGACCATCGTCGACAGCTTCACCGCTCAGGCTGCGCTTGCGCCGGGGCTCGCGGTGCGTCCGCTCAAGCCGCCGTTGACCTTCGACCTGTACGCGATGCACCTGCTGAACAGGCCGCCGACCGCGGTTGCGACCGACTTTCTCAAGGTCGTTTCGAGCGTGATCGAAAGCATATAGCGATGGGTTATGGGGGCGGGTGCAGATGATATGCCAGAGTCGGCCGGCGACGTGCATAGGATATGGGCGATGATCGAAATCGCGTGCTCCTCCGTCCGTCAATCCGCCGCGGGCGCGCGATGATGCGCCGCTGGTTCGCCATATCCTTGTGGAAGCGAGTCCTGGGCGGACTCGTGCTCGGCCTGCTCCTCGCGCTCGTCTGGCCCGATGCCGCGCCAAGCGTCGCGGTGTTCGGGGATCTGTTCGTGCGTGCGATCCGCATGCTCGTGGCGCCGATCGTCCTCGTGACCATTGCGGCGGGCATCACGTCGCTCGCCGACCCGAAGCGGCTCGGCCCGCTCGGCGGGCGAACGGTCGGCTTGTTTGCGCTGACGACCGCCATCGCCGTGTCGATCGGGATGATCGTTGCCGGCTTGATCCAGCCCGGCGTCGGCGTTCCGGTCGGCGATGCGGCCCCCCAGGCACTTGGCGACCCGGTTCCGCTCTATGACCAGCTCGTCGGGATCGTCCCGACCAATATCGTCGGCGCGCTGGCGAACGGCGACATGCTCGCCCTGATTTTCGTTGCGATCCTGACCGGGGTTGGCACCGTTCTCGCGGGTGAGGCCGGCAAACCCTTTGCGGGGCTGCTGCAATCGCTGTCGTCGGTGTTGCTGCGCATCGTGGGGCTGGTGATGGAGGCGACGCCGATCGGCGTTTTCGCTCTCATCGCGAATGCCGTCGCGACCAACGGCGCGGCGGTGTTCGTCAATATCGGCTGGCTCGCCCTTGCCGTGGTGTTGGGATCGCTGATTCAGATCCTGCTCGTCCACAGCCTGCTCCTGCGTTTGCTCGCGCGCTTGCCGGTGCTGCCCTTCTTTCGCGGCATCGTCGACGCGCTGGTCGTCGCCTTTTCCACCGCGTCGTCATCGGCGACGCTGCCGGTCGCCATGACCGTTGCCGGACGCAATCTCGGGGTCTCGTCGACGGTTTTTTCGACCGTGCTGCCCCTCGGCGCGAGCATCGGCAAGGACGGCACGGCGATGTACGTCGGCCTGCTCAGCATCTTCAGCTTGCAGGCGTTCGGGGTGCCGCTCGATGCCGGAACGGCGTTCGTCGTGCTGTTGACCGGGGCGCTCGCGGCGTTCGGGACCGCACCGGTCCCGTCGGCATCGTTGTTCATGCTCGCCGCGGTGCTCTCGGCGGTCGGCATCGCGCCCGAACAGACCGCGCTGATCGTCGGCTTCGTCCTGCCGTTCGACCGCCTGCTCGATATGACGCGAACGGTCCCGAGCGCCTCTGCCAACCTGGCCGTCGCGACGACGGTCGCGCGCTAGGAAGGTGAACTGGACGAAGCCGCCTATCGCGCCCCGCCGCAGCGCTGATCCATCAGTCGATCGTCAATGGAACCGGCGCGTTCCCGTCTTGCTGTCGTTCTCGATCGCCAGGATGATCCCCACGCAGGTCATGATCGTCAGCATCGACGATCCACCATAGGAAAAGAGCGGCAGGGGAATGCCCACGACGGGGGCGAGACCCATGACCATCATCAGGTTGATCGCCATATAGAAGAAGATCGTCATCGTCAGGCCCGTCGCGACGAGCTGGCCGAACCGCGTACGCGCGTTGATGGCGACGCGGGTCGACCAGCGCAGCAGCAGGAAAAAGCCGAGCAGCAGCACGAACCCGCCGATCAGGCCCCATTCTTCGGCCATTGTCGCAAAGATGAAGTCGGTGTGCCCCTCGGGCAGATAGTCGAGGTGGCTTTGCGATCCGTTGAGGAACCCCTTGCCGCCGATCCCTCCCGATCCGATCGCGATCTTCGACTGGCTGATGTGATATCCTGCCCCCAGCGGGTCGCTTTCGGGGTCCAGGAAGATCAGGACGCGCTTTTGCTGATAATCGTGCAGCATCGAGAAAAGCACGGGAAGCGCGGCGGCGCCGGCGAGCGCGGCGCTGCCGAACCACCATAGCGGCAGCCCCGACACGAACATGACCACGGCCCCGCTCGCGCAGATCGCGAGCGCGGTGCCGAGATCGGGTTGGAGCATGACGAGCCCGGCGGGGAGGCCGATCATCACGAGCGCCGGCCAGAGGGCGGTAAAGGTGCGCGTGTTGCCCGGCGGCAGCTGCGCATAGAAGCGCGCGAGTGCGAGCACGATCGTCACCTTCATAAGCTCGGAAGGCTGGAGGTTCATGAACCCCAGGTTGAGCCAGCGCTGGCTGCCACCGCCGACGAAGCCGAGAAGCTCGACCGCGAACAGGAGCGCAATGACGCCCAGATAGGCGAGATAGGAGAAGTCCTCGAAAAAGCGCAGCTTGAAGCGTCCGAGGATCAGCATGCCGACCAGAAAGACCAGGTAACGCACGCCCTGGTTCAGCGCCCAGGGGGTCATGCTGCCACCCGCCGCCGAATAGAGAACGAGCAGCCCGAATCCGGTGATGGCCGACAGCAGCGCGATCAGCTTCCACGGGATGCGCTGGACCGCGGGCGGGACGGGGATCATTCGCCGCCCTCCGGCGCGGGCTGCGTCGCGCCCGCTTTCCACGCCGCGAAATCGCGCGCCATGCGCTCTTCTATCGTGCCGCCCCAACCGGCTTCATATTCGGTAAGCGCCGCCATCGCCTTGTCGCGATCGAACAGGAAGGTCATCACGTCGCGCGCTACCGGATAGGCCGAACTCGACCCCGCTCCATGTTCGATCACGACCGCGGCGGCATAGCGCGGCGCGTCGAAGGGCGCGAAGCAGATGAACAGGCCGTGGTCGCGATATTTCCACGGCACGCCCATGCCGCCGCGGCCCTTGCTCAGACTGACGACCTGCGCGGTGCCGGTCTTGCCCGCCATCTTGACGTCCTCGATCGGCAGGCGCGCGCGGCCGGCCGTGCCCGCGCCGTTGACCACCTGGTTCATCGCCTCGCGCACCAGCCCGATATGATCGGGGGCAAAGCCCAGGCTTTCGGTCGGGGGCCGGTTCGCGTCGCGGGTCAGATGCGGCATCAGCCGGTTTCCCGTCGCGAGCCGCGCCGCCATCACCGCAAGCTGGGTCGGGTTGACGAGCACATAGCCTTGGCCGATCGTCGCGTTCACCGTATCGGCGATCGTCCAGGGGCGGCCGTATTTTTCCTGTTTCCAGGCCGGGCTGGGCATCGTGCCATAGCTTTGGCTGGGCACGGGCAGCGGAAATTTCTGGCCCAGGCCCAGTCGCTTGCCCATCGCCGCAATGACGTCCATGCCCATCTGCTGCGCGAAGTGATAGAAATAGACGTCGCAGCTCTGGTAAATACCCTTGGCCATGTTGACCTGGCCGTGGCCGCGTCGGTTCCAGCAGTGAAACACGCGGTTGCCGACGCGCAGCCCGCCGCCGCAGAAGGTGGTCGCCTCGGCGGGAAGTCCCGCCTCGAGGAAACTCATCGCGACCATCGGTTTGACCGTCGACCCGGCGGGATAAAGCCCGCTCAGCGTCTTGTTCCGCAGCGGCACATGGTCGTTCTGGCTGAGCCATTTATATTCGGCGACGCCAATGCCGCTCGAAAAGCTGTTGGGATCGAAGCTCGGCATCGATGCCATGGCCAGAACATCGCCGGTCAAACAGTCGATTACGACGACCGATCCCGATTCGGGGCCAAGTCGCCGCGCCGCATAGTCCTGCAAATCGGCATCGACGGTCAGGTGCACCGTCTTGCCCTGGATGTCGGGCTGCGACGACAGGTCGCGCACGACCTTGCCGCGCGCGGTCACCTCGACCCGGCGCGCGCCGGGCTTGCCTCGCAGAACGGGTTCGAAATATTTTTCAAGCGCCTGTTTGCCGATCTTGAAGCCCGGTGTGATGTAGAGCGGGTCTTTCGCCTCCTCATATTCCTCGGCATTGGGGGCCCCGACGTAGCCGATCAGGTGGCCGACCGCGGCGCCCGTCGGATAATAGCGGGCAAAGCCGCGTGCCGGGGCGATGCCGGGCAGGTCGGGCAGGCGGACGAGGACCGAGGCGTATTCGGCTTCGCTGACGTCTTCCTTGACCGCGACCGGCTGCGATCCCGACGAAACCTTGAGGTCGCGATTGATCCGCTGCATCGCGTCGCCGTCGAGGCCGAGCAGGGTCTGAAGCTGGCCCAGCACCGCTTCCTTGTCGTGAAGCCGGTCGGGAATGATGTCGATACGAAGCGACACGCGATTGTTCGCCATCGCCTTGCCATTGCGATCGACGATCCAGCCACGACGCGGCGGGACGAGCGTCAGATTGACGCGGTTGCTTTCTGATTCAAGGACATAGCGGTCGTTGTCGATAATCGATATATAGGCCATCCGGGCCGCGAGCGCGACCCCCACCGCTGTTTGCGCTCCGCCGACGACGAGCGCCCGGCGCGTGAAGGTAATGCCTCTCCAGGCTTCGGTGATCGGCGGACGCTTTTTTCGGGACATCGATTAACTATCGGCGTTTCAGGCGGAAATTGTCAAACCGGCCGGTCAGGCGAAGAATGAAGGGGACGAGCAGCGCCGAAATCACGATCTGCGGCGCCACCAGGCCCAGAACTTGGCTGGCGGGCGCGTGCGGGTGCGCGATCAGCGCCGCGACCGCCTGGACGACCGCCACGAGCAGTGCCGCAATCCCCCAGTCGTGGAAAAAGCCGCGCCAATAGATGCGCTGCGAGAAATAATGGATCGCAATGCTGGCCAGCGTCCACAATCCCACTGCGGTGCCGATCGGCGCGCCGCTGAACAAGTCGTCGAACAAGCCAAGCGGCAGGCCGACCCATACCGGCCACATTTCGATGCGCAGCAGTTGCCAGCACAGAAAGAAGAGCAGGCCGAGCGGAGGCAGCACCGGCGAACTGGCGACCAGCGGCAGCATCAAGGGCAGCGCGGACGCGACCATCACCGTCGCCACCGGCACCGCGCGCATTCGCCAGAGCGATGCGGGTTCGCCGATCCGGGGCGCGGCGCGATTCATGGAGCCTGCGTGGGGGCGGGAACCGCCTGCGCTTCGATATCTTCGGGGGTGTAGGGACGCAGCACCGCGACCGCGTCGACCTTGGCCGGGTCGGCAAGGGGGCGTGCCAGCGCGCCGTCGTCCTGTCGGCTGACCACGATCGCGACGGGAATGTTCGGCGGATAGAGGCCGCCGGTTCCGGAGGTGACCAGGATGTCGCCCGGCTTGAAGGGATTGTTCGCGATGTTCAGCGTGCGAACATCGAGATTGCCGTTGCCGCGTCCCGACGAAATGGCGGGCAGGCCGTCGCGCGCACGGCGCACGGGGACGACATTGTCGACATCGGTGAGCAGCAGCACCTGCGAAACCGAAGGCCCCGCCGTCAGGATGCGACCGATCAGGCCGTCGGCCCCGCGGACCGGCTGACCCGCGGCGACGCCAAGGTTGCGCCCGATGCTGAGCAGGGCGATGCGCCGGCTGCTCGTCGACGTCGACGTGAGCAGATAGCCGTGGGCGAGCGCCGCACGGTCGGTTTCCTGCAGCTTCAGGAGTGCCTTGAGCTGACGATTTTCCTCTTGCAGCGCGCTCGTCGCGACCAGCTTGCGCCGTGCGCCGGTCAGTTCCTTGCGCAGTCGCCGGTTTTGCGTCCCGGCCTTCACATAGGCCGACACATTATCGTCGATACCGGATATCGATCCGGTGACCGAACGGGTGACGCGGGCGATCGGCGCCGCAAGCTCCTGGCTTGCGATGCGAAGCTGCGCGAAGCCGACGGGATCGACGACCGACAGGACGGCAAGCAATAGCCCGGCCACCGCCCCCGTCACCGCAATGACATAGGCAGCGAACAGGCTGTACTGCGCCTTTCGGGATTGTCCCGGACGCCTGTGTGCCGGGCGAGCCACGGACTGCTTAGGCTTGCTGGAGCACGCCGCGGAAGGCGGGGTCCTCCATGGCGCGGCCGGTGCCGATCGCAACACAGGTCAGCGGATCGTCGGCAACGGTGACGGGCAGGCCGGTCGCGTCGCGGAGCAGTTCGTCGAGTTCACGGATCAGCGCGCCGCCGCCGGTCAGGACAATGCCTTGGTCGACGATATCGGCCGCGAGTTCGGGCGCGGTGTTCTCCAGCGCGATGCGCACGCCCTCGACGATGGTGCCGATCGGTTCGGACAGGGCCTCGGCGATCTGCGCCTGGTTGATCGAAATTTCCTTGGGCACGCCGTTGACGAGGTCGCGTCCCTTGATGTGGATCGTCAGCCCGCTGCCGTCGGCAGGAATGCGCGCGACGCCGAAATCCTTCTTGATTCGCTCGGCGGTCGCTTCGCCGATCAGCAGATTGTGGTGGCGGCGGACATAGGAGACGATCGCTTCGTCCATCTTGTCGCCGCCCGCGCGGACCGACGTGGTATAGGCCAGACCGCGCAGGCTGAGCACCGCGACCTCGGTCGTGCCGCCGCCGATGTCGACGACCATCGATCCGATCGGCTCGGTGACCGGCATGTCGGCACCGATCGCGGCGGCCATTGGTTCCTCGATCAGCCACACCTGGCTCGCGCCCGCGTTCGAGGCGGCATCGCGGATTGCACGGCGCTCGACGCTCGTCGAACCCGATGGAACGCAGATCACGATCTCCGGGCTGCGAAACGCATTCGGCTTCCCGCCGTGCACTTTCTTGATGAAGTGGGCGATCATCTGTTCGGCGACATCGATATCGGCGATCACGCCGTCGCGTAAGGGGCGGATCGCCTCGATGCTGTCGGGGGTCTTGCCCATCATCAGCTTGGCGTCGTCGCCGACCGCCTTGACCCGCTTGATCCCGTTCAGCGTCTCGACCGCGACGACAGACGGCTCGTTGAGCACGATGCCCTTGCCGCGAACATAGACCACCGTGTTCGCGGTGCCGAGGTCGATAGCCATGTCTTGCGAATTGAATTTCAGAAACCGGGAAAAGAAGGACATCGATACTGCTTCCTGTCATCGAAGCCGCCAGCCCCGAACGGACCGCGCCCCCGCCATAGTCGTGGTCGCGAAACCAGCCCCGGCAACTGGACCAAATCAGGGAGAGATTCCGGCTCGACCGGAGGGGTCATGCTGGACAAAGCGATCAGGCTGTGCGGATGGGTCGCGATTTGCGTCCGACTGCGCTAGGAGACGCTTCATGTCAATACGCCGCCTGCCGGAAAAGCTCGTAAATCGGATCGCAGCCGGCGAAGTGGTCGAAAGACCCGCCGCGGCGCTGAAGGAACTGGTTGAAAACGCGATCGACGCGGGGGCGACTCGCATATCGGTGCGACTCGCCGAAGGCGGGATAGCGAGGCTCGAGGTCGAGGATGACGGATGCGGAATGACCGCGGGCGACATGGCGCTCGCGCTCGAACGCCATGCGACCTCCAAATTGCCCGACGAGGCGATCGAGGATGTTACCACGCTCGGCTTTCGGGGCGAGGCGTTGCCGTCCATCGCCAGCGTCGCGCGTCTGACCCTCGAAAGCCGGGTCGCCGGCGGCGACGGCTGGCGGCGTGTCGTCGACAATGGCGCGCTTGCGGACGAGGGACCCGCGGCGCTGGCTCCGGGCACGCGCGTCCTCGTCGAGGATCTGTTCGCGCGCGTCCCGGCGCGCCGCAAGTTCCTGCGCAGCGCGCGCAGCGAATATGCGGCGTGCCAGGACGTCGTGAAACGGCTCGCGATGGCCAGGCCCGACATCGGTTTCACCTTCGAGCACGACGGACGCCGCATACTCGATGTGCAGGGAGGGCAGGACCGGCTCAGCCGCGTTTCCGCGCTGACGAACCGCGACCTCGCCGCGAACAGCATCGGCGTCGACCTCGATCGCGGCCCGGTGCATCTGGGCGGCGTGATCAGCCTGCCGACCTATAATCGCGGCATAGCCGACCACCAGTATCTGTTCGTCAACGGACGACCGGTGAAGGACCGATTGCTCGTCGGGGCGTTGCGCGGTGCCTATGCCGACCTGCTCGCGCGCGACCGGCATCCCGTCGTCGCGCTGTTCCTCGATCTTCCGACGAGCGAGGTCGACGTGAATGTCCATCCGGCCAAGACCGAGGTGCGCTTTCGCGACCCGCAACTCGTTCGCGGGATGATCGTCGGGGGACTCCGCCGCGCGCTCGACGAGCATGGCTTTCGCAGCGTCCAGCGTCCCGCAGAGGCGGCGCTTGCGGCGTGGCAACAGGAACCGGTCGCGCCCGCACTGCCGGCGACGGGCTTTTTGTTCGGCCACTACCCGCCGAACGAAGCCCCGGCGGCTCACTTGTTCGGCGCCGATCAGGCGCCCGTCCCCGACGCCGCGACGGCGCGCGTCTATGACCGGATGACGGCGTTCGCCCCGGCGCCGCCGTCCGGCCGCGCCGAAATCGCCGTTACCCCGCCCCCCGATGCCGCCGCGCATCCGCTCGGTATCGCGCGCGGGCAGATCGCCAAAACCTATATCGTCGCCGAAGCCGAGGACGGGCTCGTCATCGTCGATCAGCACGCCGCGCACGAACGGCTCGTCCTCGAAACGCTGAAGCGCGGGATGACGGGGCCGGCGGTGCCCTCGCAAGGTCTGCTGATGCCCGAAGTCGTCGAGCTCGACGAACCCGCATGCGATCGCCTCGAAGCCGCGGCGCCGCAACTCGCGGCGCTTGGCGTCGAGCTCGAGCGCTTCGGTCCCGCCGCGGTGATGGTGCGATCGACGCCGGCGATGCTCGGGCCGATCGACTGCATCCGGCTGGTCACCGATATCGCCGACGATCTTGCGGGCTATGACGCGGCGCTCGGCCTGTCGGAAAAGCTGGAACTCGTCGCTGCGACAATGGCCTGTCACGGCTCGGTGCGTGCGGGGCGCACGTTGAACGTCGCCGAAATGAACGCGCTGCTCCGCCAGATGGAGGTCACGCCGCATTCGGGCCAGTGCAATCACGGCCGGCCGACATGGGTTAAGCTGGCGATGGATGACGTCGAAAAACTCTTTGGAAGGAAGTGAGATGCGAAAGCTGATCGGATTTGCATTGGCGGCGGGACTAGCAGCCGCGATGGCGCCGGTGCCGGCGCTTGCGGACGACGGTGCCGCATGTCCGACCAAGCCGGTCTTGCCTGCGCCGCTTGGCGGTTGGACGGCGGAAACCGGAGGCGAGGGTGTCGCGGCTGCTGATCCTGCCGATGCCTCGGTTCCGCTCGCGCTGGGCCGGCGCGTTCGCCTTGCGCTGTTTGCCGGTGAGACGATTGCCTATGCCGCGGCGCCCGAAAAGGTGCCGGACAAGAACAGGATGGGCGCGGTGGTCGCGATCGACGTTGCAAAGGCGGGAAAATTGACCGTCGCGCTGGGGCAGGGGGCGTGGATCGATCTGGTGCGCGAAGCTGCCGCCGTGCCGTCCACGGGGCATGGCCACGGCCCGGCCTGCTCGGGCATTCGCAAGATGGTCGACTTCGCGGTCGTGCCCGGACGCTATCTGTTGCAGGTGTCGGGCGCCGCGGCCGAGGAAATCGATGTCATGGCGGTCTTGCGCGACTGAAGCTGTCCCGTTACGGGTCTCCGCGTCAACGGGAGCGACCGCGCTTTTGGTGCGTTTCTCTCGCGACCAAAGGAGAATATTTGATGCGATCCCCTCTTGCGGCGCCGCTCGGCGCCCTGTTTCTGCTTGCCGCCTGCTCGGGCCAGACCCCGACCGAAAGCCAGCCGACGAAGACCGAAGCCGCCAACGACGAGAACAAGCTGCCCGATACCGGCAGCGGCGAACCGATTGAACTCAGTGCGATCGGCAAGGGCGAGATGTTGCGTCTCGACGGCGAACTCGGCTGCGGTTTCACGGTCAAGGGCCAGTCGGACCCCGCCTTCATCGCCAAGGCCAATGTCGGCGACGACCAGCTGGCGTCCGGCGCGGTCAAGGTCGGCGGCCAGGTTCAGCGCGTCGCCGGTTCGGGCGGCTTCGGTGCGCTCGAAAAAGGTCTCGAAATGTCGGGTCCGGGGCTCAAGCTGACGCTCGACCATGCGTCGGACAAGCCGGTCCGCACCGAAGGCGAGCAAAAGATCTATGACGCCACGCTGACCGTCAATCGCACCTATGGCGGCAAAGGCAGCTTCGAAGGCGAATGGAGCTGCGGCGCGTAAGGTGTCAATCCGCGTCCGGGGTCCGGACGCGGATCAATCCGGTCGAGCGCATCGTCATCACCGGTTCGTCATGCTGGTTGAAGACGGTGAGCTTCGATTCGAACAAGCCCATTTCGCGCCGGCTGGCGGACCGCCGCTTGCTCAATATTTCGGTCTCGCAGCGCAGCGTATCGCCCGGATAGACGGGCTTCAGCCAGCGCAGCTCGTCGATCCCCGGCGATCCGAGCCCGGCTTGCTGATTTTCCTTCATATTGTCGACCATCATCCGCATCGCCATCGATCCGGTGTGCCAGCCGCTCGCGGACAGCCGTCCGAAATAGGTTTCGGCTGCCGCTTCGTCGTCCAGGTGAAACGGCTGCGGATCATATTTGCCGGCAAAGTCGACGACTTCTTCGCGCGTGACCAGCTTGTTTCCAAAGCGCCGGACCGCGCCGACCTCGATGTCTTCATAATGGAGCATGGCGATCCTATGAGGCGAGCCGCGCCTCGAAAGCAAGCCGCCTAATTCGCGAGCCGTTTCGCCAAGACTCCCGTCGCATCGCTTGGAAGGGGTGCGACGCCCAGCAGTTTCATCAGCAGGGGATAGACTTCGATATTGTCGACGATACCGACGTCGCCCCTCAGGTTCGTGCCGGCTGCTATGAACAGCGCCAGCATTTGCGGGTCCTGATTGTCATAGCCGTGCGCGCCGCCCTTTACCGGCCATTCGGGCTCTCCCGCCAGGATCGTCCAGCCCGCCTCGGCGATACAGATGATCGCGGCGACGCGCGGATTATGGCCATAGTGCAGCCGTTCGGGCAGGTCTTCGCGGCGATAGCAGCTCATATGCTCGTGCGGCTTCAGCAGCGCCGCTGCGACGCGGTCGTCGGTCGCGGCCGCGGGCTCAATCGCCGCATAGGGGCCTGTCTCGACCGCGATGATGCTCGGCAGGTCGATCAGGTCGGCAAGCTGGACAACGCGCGCGGCATCGACCGCGCGCATGCCGTGATCCGCGACGATCAACAGCCGGGCTGGCTGGTGCAGATCCGCCAGTCCCGCCACGAGCGAGCCGATTTGGGCGTCCACCGCCTCGATGGCGTCGTTCACCTCCTGGCTGTCGGGGCCGAAGCGATGCCCCGCGGTATCGACGATATCGAAATAGAGCGTCGCGAAGGCGGGACGCGTATCGGCGGGCCGTCGCATCCAGTCGAGCACCGCGTTGACGCGCTGCTCGCCCGAAACATGCTGGTCGAACCGTTGCCAGTCGTCGGGCCGCGCATCGTGAATGGCGACTTCGCTGCCCGGCCAGAACATCGTCGCGCTGCGTACGCCCGCCTTGTCGGCCGTTACCCATGCGGGTTCGGCCTCACCCCACCAAAAGGGATCGAGCGACTGTTTGGCATCGCCCAGGCTGAAGATCTGGTCGGGGCGTCGGGGGTCGATCATCCGGTTGCCGACAATGCCATTGGTGTCCGGACGCTTGCCGGTGACGATGGCATAATGGTTGGGAAAGGTTTTCGTCGGGAACGACGGGCGCAAGGCTCCATGCGCGCCCTCGGCTGCGAGCCGCGACAGCGTCGGCGTGATGCCGCGGTCCAGATAGTCGGCGCGAAAGCCGTCGATCGAGATCAGGATCGTGACCGGCGTGCGGGTCTCGCCGTCTTCGGCACGAAGCGGTGCGACGGCAACGACAAAAAGGGCGAGGAACAGTGAAATGATTCGGGTCATGGCCATGCCGCTAGGATGGCCGGATGACAGCGCGGCTACAAGTCGAGCGTCGACAGGTCCGGTCCTTCCAATGCAAATCTCTTGCAATCTCCGGAGACGCATGGTGCCTCCTGTTCCCGTTGCAAAGGCTGGCCGAACCGCTATCCGATCACGCCGGAGCCGGGCTATTACGGGTCCGGCATGACGATGAAATGGAAAAGGCGGCTTCACGCGGACATTTTGATCCCCGCGACGCCGTTTTCGACCACGCCCGTGGCGCGCTTCGATAGCGTGTTCACGGGTGTCGTGACCTTGTCGACGACCATGAAATGCGTCTGCCAGGCCTCGCGGGTCACGTCGCACACCAGATAGCCACGCTGGTCGTTGGCGAATTTCAGCTCGGGATTATTGGCAAGGAAGCGGTCGGTGCCCGGCCTCTGGTCGCTGCCGTCGCCCCCGCTCGAAATCGATGTGCCGACGAATTCGGCGCCGACGACCTTGTCCTTCAGGATCAGGTCGCCACAGAAATTCTGGTGCTCATCGCCGGTCAGGACCACGGGATTCTGCACCCCGCCAAGGCGCGCGAGCATCCGTTCGCGCGGCGCTTCATAGCCCGCCCAGCTATCGAGGTTCAGGATCTTTTGCTTTTCGTCCGCATAGCGGCGGCGGTCGAGCGACATCATCGTCACCTGCTGCGCGATGGCGTTCCACGTCGCCCGACCTTCGCCAAGATTCCTTGCGAGCCATTCCTCCTGCGCCTTGCCCAGAACTTCGGCGCGTTTGTCGAACACGCCGGGGCAGGCGGGTTTGAAACCGTCGCCGCATGGCTGGTCGTCGCGATATTGGCGCGTGTCGAGCAATTGCATCGACATCAGGTCGCCGTAGCGCAGCTCGCGGTTGAGCGCGACCATGCCGTTCACCGGCAGCATCGAACGGCGGACCGGCATATGCTCGTACCACGCCTGCATCGCCGCCTGCTTACGGAGCATGAACACCTCCGGCGGCGGCGCGTCGGGGTCGTTGCCGTCGAGGCCCATCTTCCAATTGTCCCAGACCGATACCCAGTCGTTGCGGATTTCGTGATCGTCGAAGCTCGACAGGAAGGGGTGGATCGATCGCGCCGCCTGCAGGTCGATATCGCCGAGTTGCTGCGAATAGGCAGCGCGGAAATCGGACAGGTCGATCAGGTTGCGCCGCGCGTTGGTACGCACCGGCCGCGTCGGGAGGCCCGTATCGAACAGATAGTCCTGACTATATTCATATATGAAATCGCCATAGTGATAGACGAAGGCAAGGTCTTCGCGTGCAAGGTGGCGATAGGCGCCGAAAAACCCCGATTCGAAATGCTGGCATCCGCAAACGCCGAATTTCAGCGCGTCGACATGCGTGCCGACCAGCGGCAATGTGCGCGCACGACCGCGGAGGCTGCGCTCCCCCGCAGCGGTGAAGCGATAATAATAGGGCCGATCGGGTTGGAGCCCGGCAACCTCGACATGGACGCTGTGGGCGAGTTCGGGGCGCGCGAGCGCCGTGCCCTTTGCTACGACATCGCGAAATCCACCGTCGCTCGCCACTTCCCAATCCACGGGGAGCGACGCTAGTGGCATGCCGCCGTGCGGGTCCAGCGGCTCGGGTGCGAGCCGCGTCCAGATGACGAAGCCGTCGCTCGCCGGATCGCCCGACGCGACGCCGAGGCTGAACGGGAAGTCGCGAAACAAGCCTCCTTCGGCCCGCAGGACCGTCGGCGCGGCGAGCCCCGCCAGGGTGGCGCCGGCAAGGAAATGGCGGCGATCGAACATAGTGGAAGCTCCTGAACGCGAATCGGTCGGTCCCGGATAGACCAGCCGCCGGCCAGATCAATGAACTGTCTCTCCGCCGTCAGAACCAGACCCTCAGCCCGGCGACGAAAGCGGGTCGCGATGCGTCGTCCCCCGCGGCCCGCGCGCGCCGAGCCGTTCCGCCCAGCTTTCGCTCCCACGTCACCCCGATATAGGGCGCAAATTCGCGCGCCACTTCATAGCGCAGGCGCAGCCCGGCCTCGATTGACGTGAAGCCGCTGCCGGTGTCAAGTTCGGGCGTCGCCTGAAATGCGACATTCGCCTCGACGCGGGGTTGCAGGATCAGCCGTTGGGTGATTCGCTGGTCATAGCTGGCTTCGGCCCGGGCCGAAGCATCCCCCTCGTCGGACAGGAACAGCGCGCCTTCGACCTCGAACCAGTAGGGCGCGAGACCCTCTATGCCGAAAACGGCGTATGTCGGAGACGGGCCGGGGCCGAAATCCTGTCGAATGCCGGTCTGGGCGTTGAAATAGGGGCCGATGGCATGGCTCCACAGCGCCTGCACTTCGCCGCCCTCGAACGGACCGCCGCGATCGCCTTCGCCCTCGGTCTTGACTGTCAGCCGGTCGATATCGCCGCCGAACCAGCCTTCGGCATCCCACGCATAGCCGTCCCGTCCGTCGCGTGTGCGCCACTCGGCGCGATCGATCATGATTTGGGAAAAGGCGCCGCCGCCATGTTCGGCGTACAGCTGCTTTCGCGATGCCGCCATGGCATCGGCACCGAAGATCGCATCGGCGGCATCGACGCGCGGCGCCGGCGGAGCGGGCGCATCGGGCACGGATGCTTCGGGCACGGACGGGGACGGTGCCGCGTCGGCCTTGCAATGGCCCATCGCCGCATGGTGCGGCGGGCAGGGCGGCGCTGGAGCCTCGACGGGTTCCGCAGCCGCCGCGCCTGGCTTGCAGTGCCCCATCGCGGCATGTTCGGGGGGACAGGGACCAGCCGGCGTCGCCGGCGCCTGCATCGATGACTGCATTGCGAGCAGGGCGATCGCGATCATGCGGCCGCCTCCGGTCGCACCGTCACGACCTGCATCATCCCCGCGTGCATGTGATAGAGCAGGTGGCAATGGAAGGCCCAGTCGCCATAGGCGTCGGCGGTGACATCGAAGGTCACCGTTCCGCCGGGCTGGACATTCACCGTATGCTTGCGCGGTGCATACTCGCCCTTGTCGGTCACCAGTTCGAAAAAATGGCCGTGCAGGTGAATGGGGTGCGCCATCATCGTGTCATTGACCAACATGACGCGCACACGCTCGCCCTGCGTAAAGGGTATCGGCGCCGTCACTTCGTTCAGCTTCACCCCGTCGAACGCCCACATATAACGTTCCATATTGCCGGTCAGGTGGATCTGCATCCGGCGCGTCGGGGCGCGCGTGTCGGGGTTGCGATTCAGCGCGATAAGATCGCGATAGGTCAGCGCCCCGGCTACGCCCTCCAGTCCCTGCCCCGGTTCGCCGGTGCGGTCGGTCGGCATCGGCGAAATGCTCTGCACGGTCGGGGTTTTGGCGACCGTGGGCGCCAGGCTCAGGTCGCGCATCTTGTGATCCATCTTCGCACTGCCGCCGGCCGGCTCGTGAGTTATCGCGTCATGGTTCATGCTGCCCATGCCCATGTCCTTCATCGACGCGAGCGGGCGCGCGCGCAGCGGCGGGACGGGCGCCGTCATCCCGGCGCGCGGGGCCAGCGTCGCCCGCGCCATGCCCGACCGGTCGACACTCTCGCCGACGATCGTGTAGGCGCGATCTTCGGGAGTGACGATCACGTCATAGGTTTCGGCGACCGCGATCTGCATCTCGTCGACGGGGAGCGGCCGCACATCTTGTCCATCGGCCTGGACCACAGTCATCTTCAGTCCGGGAATCCGCAGGTTGAAGGTCGTCATGGCGGACGCGTTCACAAAGCGCAGCCTCACGCGTTCGCCCGGAGTGAACAGGGCGGTCCAGTTGTCGTCCGGTCCGTGGCCGTTGACGAGATAGGTATAGGTCGATCCGGTGACGTCGCTGATGTCGGTCGGGTCCATCCGCATCGCTCCCCATGCGGTGCGCTCGCCGATCGATTGATCTTTACCGGCGAGCAGCCCCGCCAGGGTCTGCTTCTGCCGGTTGAAATAGCCGCCCATCTGCTTGAGCTTCTTGAAGATCATGTGTGGGTGAAGCGCACTGAAGTCGGACAGGACCACGACATGGTCGCGATCATGGGGCTCGGCTTCATTTACCGGATCGATCACCAGCGGGCCATAATGCCCAAGCTGTTCCTGGAGCCCCGAATGGCTGTGATACCAGTAAGTGCCTGTCTGCCGCACCGGAAACTCATAGGTAAAGGTCTCGCCGGGCGCGATCCCGGGAAAGCTCAGCCCTGGAACCCCATCCATCTGAAAAGGCAGGAGGAGGCCGTGCCAGTGGATTGAGCTGGGTTCGTCGAGTTCATTGGTGACATGGATGCGGGCGGTCTGTCCTTCTTTCAGGCGGATGAGCGGGCCGGGGACGGTGCCGTTGATCCCGATCGCATGGTGCATCCTGCCGCCCAGATGCAGCATTTGACGCGCGATCGTCAGGCGAATGTCGTCGCCGCCGACCGTGGGCAGACCCGCCGATACCGGCCGCGCCCAGGCGGGAAGCCAGGGCGCGAGCGCCGCGGCGCCGCCCGCGACCAGCAGCGAACGGCGATCGAGAAGGGCGCTCACACGGGCCTCGCGAGCATCCAGATCGCCATGCCGACCATCGCGAGATTTTCGGTGAGCGAGACGAAGCCCAGCGGCACGTTGCTGCCGCCTCCGACGCAGGCGCATCTGAGCGCTCGGCGGTCGACATAGACCGCCTTGAACACCGATACCGCGCCGATACCGCCGATGAACAGCGCGACCGGGATCGACAGCCAGTCGAGCGCCTGCGCGGTCATCAACACGCCGGCGAGCCCCTCCGCAAAGGGATAGATGCTGCCATAGGGCACCCAGCGCCGCGCCAGCAGGTCGTAGTTCAGGAACATCGTCGAAAAACTTTCGACGTCCTGGAGCTTCAACAGCGCGAGCGCACACATGCTGAACGAGACGAACCACTCGGCCGCGCGGACCGTGAAGGGCGAGCCAAAGGCGGCGAAGGAGGCGGCAAGCGCCATCAGCGCGGTCATCGCGAACAGCGCGACGACGGGCCGATAGCTGGTCGCGTCGGGATCGCGCACCGTCAGCCCGAAATGGCGGCGCAGATCGTCGTAACCGCCGATCCGCCGGCCGTCGATGAAGGTCTGCGGGGTGGTCCCGACATCGTGCTCGGCCTTGAACGCGTCGGTTTCCTCGCGCGTTTTCAGCCAATGATCGTCGACCGCGAAGCCGCGGCTCTTCAAAAGATGCTTCGCCTTCAGCCCATAGGGGCAGATATGGCTCGGCATGACCATGCGATAGAGGGTGGCGGTGCTTGTCCGGTTCGTCATGCGTCCCATATAGCGTCCGTACCATGGTACGGAGTCAAGCGATGCAACTGACGATTGGAAAGCTGGCCGCGGCGGGCGGGGTCGGGGTCGAGACGATCCGCTATTATCAGCGGCGCGGCCTGATCGCGACGCCGGCGAAGAGCGGCGGCGACGGCTGGCGCGGCGGGGTGCGCCGCTATGACACGGGTGACCTGAGGCGGCTGAAATTCATCCGCTCGGCGCAGACGGCCGGCTTTACCCTCGACGAGATCGGCGAATTGCTGGGCCTCGAACAGAGCGACGACCGCCCCCGCGTCCGCGCGCTCGCGCATCAGCGGATCGCGGTGCTCGACGAAAAGATCGCGCAAATGACCGAAACCCGCGCGGCGCTGGCGCGCTTGGCCGACGAATGCGCGGCGAGCGACAAGGGACCGTGCCCGATTTTGGCGGCGTTCGAGGGGTGATGTCATTGCGAGGAGCGCAATGACGAATGGTGATCAGCTGTGCAGGAAATGCATCACGTCGCCGTCGTGGACGACATAGCCCTTGCCCTCGGCGCGCAGCTTGCCCGCTTCGCGCGCCTTCGCCTCGCCGCCGAGCGCGACATAATCGTCATAGGCGATCGTTTCGGCGCGGATGAAGCCCTTTTGGAAATCGCTGTGGATCTCGCCCGCCGCTTCGGGTGCGCTGGCGCCCTTGTGGACGGTCCACGCCCGCGCTTCCTTCGGCCCCACGGTGAAGAAGGTGAGCAGGTGCAGCAGTTCGTATCCGGCGCGGATGACGCGCGCGAGCCCGGTTTCGTGCAGCCCCATTTCCTCGAGGAACAGCATGCGCTCGTCGGCGTCCATCCCGACGAGTTCGCTCTCGATCGCCGCAGAGACGATCACCGCCTGCGCGCCCTCCGCCTTGGCGCGTGCGAAGACGGCCTCGCTATGCGCGTTGCCGTTCGCGGCATTGGCTTCCTCGACATTGCAGACGTACAGGACCGGTTTCACCGTCAGCAGCTGTGCCTGCTTCAGGATGCGCTCTTCCTCGACATCCCTGGGCTCGGTCAGCCGTGCGGGCTTGCCCGCCCGCAGCAGGTCGAGCGCCTGGCCTAGCACCGAGGCCGCGACCTTGGCTTCCTTGTCGCCGCTGGTCGCCTTTTTCTGAAAGGCCGGCACGCGCTTCTCGAGGCTTTCGAGGTCGGCGAGCAGCAACTCGGTCTCGACCGTCTCGGCATCGGCGACGGGATCGACCTTGTTCTCGACATGCTGGATGTCATCGTCCTCGAAACAGCGCAGGACATGGACGATCGCATCGACCTCGCGGATGTTGCCGAGAAACTGGTTGCCGAGCCCTTCGCCCTTCGACGCGCCGCGTACGAGGCCCGCGATGTCGACGAAGGCAAGCTGGGTCGGGATGATCTTTGCGCTGCCGGCGATCGCGGCGAGCTTGTCGAGGCGCGGGTCGGGGACCGCGACATTGCCGATATTCGGCTCGATCGTGCAGAAGGGATAGTTCGCCGCCTGCGCCGCCTGCGTTTCGGTCAGCGCGTTGAACAGGGTGGACTTGCCGACGTTGGGCAGGCCGACGATCCCGCATTTGAAACCCATGAAATCATCCGATCGATCTGGAAAGAGGCCCGCCCCTTAACCGCAGGGGCGGGCCATTTCCAGAAGCGATTGCGGCGCCGCTACTTGCCGACGGGCGCGCTGTCGCCGCGCTGGATCACGACGGTCGACGACCGCGGCTGTTCGCCGTCGATCGGCCAGTTGCCCGTCGGATGCTGAATATTGACGAAGAAGGTCGTCAGATCGGGCGTATAGGCGATGCCGGTGATTTCGCAGCCCGTGGGCCCGACGAGGAAGCGCTTCGATTCCTTGGTCGCCTGGTCGATGTAGAACATCGCGTTGTGGCCGAAGACATCCTCGATCGTCGTTCCGGGGATGCCCGAATTGCCCGGAATGCTGTGATCGGTCTGCACCCACAGGCGCCCTTGCGGGTCGATGCGGATGCCGTCGGGGCTCGAAAACGTGTCGCCGTCGATGTCGCCGACCAGATTGCTGCCGCCGTTCGCCAGCGACGGGTCGCCCGCGAGGAGGAAGATTTCCCAGCTGAACCCCGTCGCCAGCGGATCATTGCCCTGTTCGCTGAACTTGATGATATGGCCGTGCAGGTTGGTGACGCGGGGGTTGGCGGCGTCGGTTACCTGACGGCGGCTGTTGTTGGTCAGCGTGACGAAAACGGCGCTGTTGTCGGGGGCGACCGTGATCCATTCGGGGCGGTCCATCACGGTGCCGCCGGCGACGCGCGCCGCCGACTGGCATTTGATGAGCACGTCGGCCTGGTTGTTGAAGTCGACCGTGGTCGGCGCGGGCGGCGTCGTGCTCTGGCTGACATTGCCGGGATCCTGTGCGCCCGCGGTCAGGCCATTCTGCCCAACGGTCAGTTCGCGCCACTCGCCCGACCCGTCGGCGTTGAACCGCGCGACATAGAGCGTGCCATAGTCGAGCAGGTCGGTGTTCGCCGCGCGATTGTCCGGGTTGAATGCCCGGTCGCACACGAATTTATAGATGCACCCCGGGGTCGAATCGTCGCCCATATAAAAGGCGACGCGATTGTCGCCATTGGCCATGAAGCTGACATTTTCGTGGCTGAAGCGGCCCATCGCGGTGCGTTTTGTCGGGGTCGCCAGTTCGCGGAACGGGTCGATTTCGACCACCCAGCCATAATTATGTTCGGGCTGGGTCGGGTCGAGATAATTGTCGGTCGTTTCCTCGCAGGTGAGATAGGTATTCCAGGGCGTCCTGCCGCTCGAACAATTGTTGAGCATCCCCTTGATAGACCCCGACAATATCCCGGCGGCGGGTCCGCCCGCGCGATAGGTGTCGTTGCCGGTGTAACGCCGGTTGTAGGTCGACCCGTCCTTGACCGACCAGGTGCCGTCGCCGCCCTTTGCGACTTCGATGACGCCGATGCCGACGGCGGACAAGGCGATCGCCTTTTGGTCGGCCGACGCGGTGGCGGGGTCGTAGCTGTCCGCCATCAGGATGTTGAAGTCGGGATATTCGAAGTTCATCGCGATCAGGCCGCCGCTGTTCGGATCGACGCCCGCCAGCTCGAAATATTCCATGCCGTCGTGATTGCCGCCGGCCCATTTTTCGGCATCGGCGGGGGTCGGATAGCTGCCTGAATAGGGGGCGCCCGATTCGACAGAATCGCCGGCTTTCAACAGAACCGCGACCGAATAGCCTTCGGGCACCGTCACGGTGTCGTCCTCGTTCGCCGCGACGGGATCGAACGTGACCTCGTAGCTGACCGGGGTGGGCGTCGGTGTTGGCGTCGGAGTCGGAGTCGGGGTCGGGGCGGGGGTCGAATCCTCGTCGTCGTCGCAGCCGGCCAGGGCCACCGCGGGGATCACCGAGAGACCGAGCAGCCCCTTGCGCAGAATTGAACGGCGCGACGGATTTTGCGCGACGATCGCTTCGAGGCTGTCCGGCCCGTTCAGATCGTCGGTTTCGCGTCGATAAGGCGCGCGCGCCTCGTCGGTCAGATATGACATGCAGTACCCCTTTTCGCTGTGGCGACGATGCGAGAGGCGGCATGCCTCCGCATTGGCGGGGTGGTGGTCGCAGAGGCGCGTTGCACCCCGGTTGCGATTCCGGGTCAAAACGAAGTTTGCAGATTACGCGTTTGTTACAAGCACTTGCAAGTCACCTGGCGAGCCAGCGGGCAAAGACCTGAACCTTCTGCGGTTCCCACTCCAGATGGCGATACAAGGCCGCGGCGTCATTGCCTTCGCGCACCATCAGTTCGACTTTCGGACAGCCGCAGGCGCGCAGCCAGTCGCATGCGGCGTCGAGCAGGCGGCGCGCGAGGCCGTTGCCGCGGGCGGCGGGCGCGACACCGAGATAGTAAATCCAGCCGCGATGGCCGTCGAAGCCCGCCATGACGGTCCCGGCGATGTCGGCGCCTTGCCCGGCGACGAGCACGGTCGCGGCCGCATGGCCGAGCGCGCGGTCGAAATCGGCCTGTGGGTCGTTCCAGGGACGGGTGAGGTCACAGCTTTGCCACAGGGCGATCACCGCGTCGGCATCGGCCGCGTCGGCCGGCCGGATCGCGGTCACGGTTGCAGCCGCAGCGCAAGGTCGCTCTGAAAGCGGGCCTCGTCGCCATCCGCGAGCCAGGGCGCCTCGGCCGCGATCGCGCCGAGCAGGTCGGTCAGCGGCTCGATCTCGCTCTTTGCATAATTGCCGAGAACATAGCCGGTGACCCGTGCCTTGTGCCCCGGATGGCCGATGCCGATCCGCACCCGGCGAAAATCGTCGCCGATATGGCTGATCATGCTGCGGATGCCGTTATGCCCCGCCGCGCCGCCGCCCTGCTTCACCTTCACCTTCATCGGCGCGAGGTCGAGTTCGTCGTAGAAGACGGTGACGTCCCGCGGCGTCAATTTGTAGAAATCGAGTGCGGCCCGCACGCTGCGGCCGCTTTCGTTCATGAAGGTGGCGGGTTTGAGCAGCAGTACGCGCTCGCGGCCGATGCGGCCATCCTGAAGCCAGCCCTGAAATTTCTTCGCGGGCGGCGAAAATCCGTGCATGTCGGCGATGACGTCGACGGCCATGAAGCCGACATTGTGGCGGTGCATCGCATATTGGGGCCCGGGATTTCCGAGGCCGACCCAGAGTTGCATGGTCTTGCCTTTCCCGGGGTCTGGAAAAACCCCCTCCCCGAGCCGGAGAGGGGGCTGATCCTGTGGAATCAGGCTTCTTCGCCGCCTTCGGCAGCGTCTTCGCCTTCGCCCTCATCCTTGGTCGTATCGCCTTCGCTCGACTTCATTGCCGAGGGCGCCACGATCGTCGCGATGGTGAAGTCGCGGTCGGTGATCGCGCTCTCGCTGCCGGTGGGCAGCGTCACGTTGCTGATGTGGATCGAATCGCCGACGTCGTAGCCGGTCACGTCGATCTCGATGCCGTCGGGGATCTTGTCCGCGTCGCACACGAGTTCCAGCTCGTGGCGGACGATGTTCAGCACGCCGCCGCGCTTCAGGCCCGGCGACTTCTCTTCGTTCTGGAAGCTGACGGGCACCGACACATGGACCTTGGCGTCCTTTGCGATGCGCAGGAAGTCGGCATGGATCGGGCGATCCTTGACCGGGTGGAAAGCGACGTCCTTGGGCAGGGTCCGGATGGCCTTGCCGTCGACTTCGATCATCACGACCGAGTTCATGAAGTGACCCGTCATCAGCTGCTTGATCAGCAGCTTTTCCTCGACGTGGATCATCAGGGGGTCTTCCTTGCCGCCATAGACGACGGCGGGGACGCGGCCGTTGCGACGCAGGTCACGCGAGGCTCCCTTGCCTCCGCGTTCGCGCGTCTCGGCCGTCAGCGTCAGCTGATCGCTCATATCATTTCTCCGAGAAACAGTTCAACAAACCCGCCACGCCTCCAGGGATGACCATGACGGAAGCGCGGGCGCATAGCCGGGTAAGCGCGGGAATGCAAGCGGGGTCGGCGCCGCCCGGCCGGGGGGCAGGGCGATTTGCCGCGGCTTACCGGCTCGCCCCCATCTGCCGGGCATAGCCGGCCTGGACCATCTTGCTCATCCGCTCGAACAGCGCGTCGGGGTCGCCGCGGCGCAGCGCCGGGATTTCGGCTTCGGCGCCGTCGGCCACGACGATTTCGCGCTTGCCGCTTTCGACCGCGTCCAGGATCCGCGCCGCCGCGTCGTCGGGCGAGAGGCCGTTGTCGATCGCCGCGTCGCTCGCGCCGCGAATGCTGCCGTCGGCGTTGAGCGCATTGCGGCTGACATTGGTGCGGACCGATCCGGGCGCGACGACGAGCACCTTGAGGCCGAGATGCTCGTTTTCGGCGCGCACCGCGTCGTGATAGCCGATCAGCCCGTGCTTCGCCGCCGAATAGGCGCTGCGGAGCGGGACGCCCGCGATCCCGGCGACGCTCGAAATCGCGACGATCTGGCCGCCGCCGGCCTCGACCATGCGCGGCAACAGCTGCTGCGTCAGCGCGATCGGCGCGAGGAGGTCGACGTCGACGATCTTCTGGTAGACCGAAAAGTCGGTCTCGATCGCCAGGCTGCGCTGCGAAATGCCCGCATTGTTGACGAGGCCGTCGATCCGTCCGCACCAGTCCCAGGCTTCGCGCGCCATGCGGGGCAGGGCATCATAGTCGGTCGCCTCGAAGGGAAGGACCATCGTCCCGGCGCCGCATTCGCGCGCCACCTCCTCGAGCGCGGCGACGTTGCGGCCGGAGAGGATCAGCCGGGCCCCGCGTGCCGAAAGCCCGCGCGCCAGGGCCGCGCCTATCCCAGACGACGCGCCCGTTACCCACCAGATTTGATCCTGCATATCGGCATCCTTATATGTGTTTCGGTTGCAAGGTGAAACGCGCATCGGGTGCCGTCAAGTCGCCGATCCCGCGGGATTCCGTGTGGGGGTGGCAATTTTGTTGCGACTCTGTTATAATTCGTAACAACACGTCGACAATCTACCCCTTCCCGCCGCCGGGCTGGGGCGCATTCGGCGTTTCCGATGGAGCCATATCCCTTGTCACTCTAGACTGGCGAGCGCCGCCCGAACTGCTTCGATCCCCCTCCTGCCGAGGGCTGGATGCACCGGTGTTGACGCGCTTTCCCGTCCCGGCAAGGCCAAAGAAAGGAAGCTGCATGTCCGCAAATACGCTCGTCTTTGAAGTCGGGGATTACGTCGTTTATCCGAAGCATGGCGTGGGGCGCGTCATCGAGCTGCAAAAGTCCGAAATCGCGGGCATGCAGCTGGAACTGTACGTCCTCCGCTTCGAAAAGGAAAAAATGACCCTTCGCGTCCCGACGAACAAGGCCGAGGGCGTGGGGATGCGCAAGCTGTCGTCGGACAAGACGCTGAAGGAAGCGCTGCAGGTGCTGACGACCAAGCCGAAGGTGAAGCGCACCATGTGGTCGCGCCGCGCCCAGGAATATGAAGCGAAGATCAACTCGGGCGACCTGGTGTCGATCGCCGAGGTGACGCGCGACCTGTTCCGCGCCGACGACCAGCCCGAGCAGAGCTATTCGGAGCGCCAGATTTTCGAAGCCGCGTCGAGCCGCCTCGCGCGCGAGCTGGCCGCGATGGAAGAAAGCGACGAAAAGACCGCGCAGGCGAAGATCCTCGATATCCTGAACGAGCATGCGCCGAAATATTACACCGAGAAGGCGTAAGCGCCGAGCCCGGTGAAGCATGAAAGGGCGGTCCTGCGGGGCCGCCCTTTTTCGTTCCAGCCCTGTCATCGTCATGCCGGACCCTTCGACAAGCTCTGGACAGGCTTGATCCGGCATCCCTTTCGGCGGTGGTGTCCTGGACCGCCGATCAGGTCCGGGGTGACGACCGATTTCCATCAGGGGTATCTGGCTTCGACGAAATAGAGCCCGTCGGGCGGCGCGTTGAGGCCGAGGGCATCGCGATCGGCGGCGTCGAGCGCCGCCTTCAGGTCGCGCGCCGACCATTTGCCCTGGCCGACGAGGACAAGGCAGCCGACCATCGAGCGCACCTGGTGGTGCAGGAAGCTGCGCGCGGCGGCTTCGATGATGATCTCGTCCCCGTGGCGGCTGGCGGTCAGCCGGTCGAGCGTCTTCACGGGGCTTTCGGACTGGCAATGGGCCGAGCGGAAGGTCGTGAAATCGTGCCGCCCGACAAGCGCCTGCGCCGCGCCGTGCATCGCCTCTGCATCGAGCGGCTTCGCAACCTGCCACGACAGTCCCTTGTCCCACGTCAGCGGGGCGCGCCGGTTGACGATGCGATATTCATAAGCGCGGCCGATGCACGAAAAACGCGCGTGCCAGTCGTCGGCGACGGCTTCGCAAGCGAGGATGGCCACCGGCGCCGGGCGAAGCTGGGCGTTGAGCGCCTCCATCAGGCGAAAGGCGGTAAGCGGTTTGTCGATGTCGACATGCGCCCGCATCGCGATCGCATGGACGCCTGCGTCGGTCCGCCCGGCGCCATGAACGACCGCCTCTTCGCCGGTGATCCGCGCGGCGGCGTCCTCGATCGCCTGCTGGACGCTCGGCCCGTGCTTCTGGCGTTGCCAGCCCATGAAGGGGCGGCCGTCATATTCGATGGTGAGCGCGAAGCGGGTCATGGGCGCTTCCATTGCCCATTTTCGTCACCCCGGACTTGATCCGGGGTCCAATCACACGACGGTGGGAGAATGGACCCCGGATCAAGTCCGGGGTGACGAGGTGAGGGGGGCCTGGTCATGCGAGCCGCACACCCTTCGCGATCGGCCGCCCGCGCAGCAGGTCCGCTGCGTCCATCGCCGGCTTGCCCGCGCGCTGGACGCGCGTCGCGCGGATCGCGCCGGGGTTGCAGGCGATGGTGAGCGCGTCGTCGAGCGTAACGCCGGGAGCGGCGCCCGCGACGGTGTCGGCCGGGTGGACGACCTGGGCGGCAAGCAGCTTGAACCGCTCGCCCTCAAGTTCGAAAAAAGCCCCCGGGGCCGGGTCGAAGGCGCGGATCTGGCGCTCGACCTGCACCGCGCTGACCAGGAAATCGAGCCGCGCCTCGCTCTTGTCGATCTTTGCGGCATAGGTGACGCCGTCGCCCGGCTGCACCTCCGGTGGAAAGGCGGACAGATCGGCGAGGACGCGGACCATCAATTCGGCGCCAAGCGCGGCGAGCTCGTCGGTCAGCGCGCCCGCGCTCTTGCCGTCCGTCGGCGTGCGTCCGATCAGCCGCATGCCGCCGGTGTCGAGGCCGGCGTCCATCTGCATGATCGTCACCCCGGTCTCGGCATCGCCGGCGAGGATCGCGCGCTGCACCGGCGCCGCACCGCGCCAGCGCGGCAGGATCGACCCATGGACGTTGAGGCAGCCGGCGCGCGGCGCGTCGAGCACCGCTTGCGGCAGGATCAGGCCATAGGCGGCGACCACGGCGACATCGAGGCCGAGCGCGGCGAATTCGGCCTGCGCGTCGGGGTTTTTCAGGCTACCCGGCGTGCGGACGGGCAGCCCATGCGCCTCGGCCCAAAGGTGAACCGCGCTCTTTTGCAGCTTCTTCCCGCGCTGAGCGGGGCGCGGCGGTTGGGTATAGACGGCCGCGATCTCGTGCCCCGCGGCGTGCAGCGCGGCGAGCGTCGGTACCGCAAAGGGCGGGGTTCCCATGAAGGCGATGCGCATGGCTGCGCGCTTTGGCGGAGCGGCGCGTGCGGTGCAAGCCCCCTCTCCCGTTGGGAGAGGGTTGCAAAGCCTTGCGAACTTGTTCGCTAGGCGACGCTGGGTGAGGGGATGTGTGCCATCGAGAGGGCGCAGCCCCTCACCCAGCTCCAGCTAGGCAGCAAGCTGCCAAGCTTGCACATCCCTCTCCCAAGGGGAGAGGGAGATATTGCGCCTGCCCCCGCGCCCCACTACCACCTTTGCATGGCGTCCACCGAAATCGAAGCCCTCGTCCAGCAACTCGCCCGCCTGCCGGGGCTTGGCCCGCGGTCGGCGCGGCGCGCGGTGCTGCATCTGATGAAGAAGCGCGAGAGTGCCTTCGCGCCGTTGCTCGCGGCGCTGCAGACGGTATCCGAACGGCTGGTGACGTGCGGCATTTGCGGCAATGTCGACACGCAGGACCCGTGCGCGATCTGCGCCGACCCGCGCCGCGACGGCCGCAGCCTGTGCGTCGTCGAGGAGGTGTCGGATCTGTGGGCGCTCGACAAGTCGCGGCTGTTCCCCGGCAAATATCATGTGCTCGGCGGGCGGCTGTCGGCGCTGGAAGGGGTGCGGCCGCAGGACCTGAGCATCGACGCGCTGGTCGCGCGCGTCGCGGCGGGCGGGATCGACGAGGTGGTGCTCGCGATGAACGCGACGCTGGAGGGGCAGACGACGGCGCATTATCTCGCCGAGCGGCTTGAGGGCTACCCGGTGCGGTTGACCCAGCTGGCGCATGGTTTGCCGGTTGGGGGCGAACTCGATTATCTGGACGAAGGGACGCTGGCGCAGGCGCTGCGCGCGAGGCGGCCGGTGGGGTGATCCGCATTTACCGATCATTGACCGCCGGACCGCGCATACCTAAATGGCACCCATGGCCCTGCTACCCATCATAGAGACGCCCGATCCGCGGCTGCGCGTCATTTCGAAGCCCGTCGAAACCTTCGATGCTGAGCTGAAACAGCTCGTCGCCGACATGTTCGAGACGATGTACGACGCGCCCGGAATCGGTCTGGCGGCGATCCAGGTCGGGGTGCCTCAGCGCATCCTGGTGATCGACCTGCAGGAAAACGACCCCGAGGACCCCGAGGGCAAGAAGGTGATCCGCGAGCCGCGGGTGTTCATCAACCCCGTCTTCTCCGACGAGAGCGAGGAGCATAGCGTCTATCAGGAAGGCTGCCTGTCGGTTCCCGAGCAATATGCCGAGGTGACGCGCCCCGCCGAGGTCACGGTCGAGTGGCAGGATGTGGACGGCAAGTCGCACAAGGAACGCATGACCGGGCTGATGGCGACGTGCATCCAGCACGAGCACGACCATCTGGAGGGCATATTGTTCATCGACCATCTGTCGCGGCTGAAGCGCGACATGGTGCTGAAGAAGCTCGCAAAGCTGCGGAAGGCGGCTTGATACCCTCTCCCCTTGTGGGAGAGAGCAGCGAGACTTGCGAACTTGTTCGCTAGTCGTAGCGGGAGAGGGGATCGCCCTTGCGTTGGCGCGCGACCGCCGAACCCCTCACCCAGCTTCGCCTAGGCGGCAGAGCCGCCAAGGCTGCACAACCCTCTCCCACAAGGGGAGAGGGGGTTATCAATCCACCTTCTTGGCGACCCCCACCATCGCGGGGCGCAGCAGGCGGTCCTTCATCATATAGCCCGCCTGCATTTCCTGGACGATCGTACCGGGATCCTTGTCGCTGGGGATTTCGAGCATCGCCTGGTGCTGGTTCGGGTCGAGCGGAAGGCCGACCGCGGCGATGCGGGTGATGCCGTGGCGTTCGAACACGCTCATCAATTCGCGCTCGGTCGCCTCGAGCCCGGTGAGCAGCGGCTTGATCGCCTCGTCGGCGCGCTGGTCCTCGCTCAGCGAGGCAAGCGCGCGGCCCAGATTGTCGGCGACCGACAGGATGTCGCGTGCGAACTTGGTCGCGGCATAGGCATGCGCGTCGGCGATTTCCTTGTCTTTGCGGCGCGTGACATTCTGGGTCTCGGCGCGGGCATAGAGCAGGTCCTGCTGAACCGCGGCGAGCTGTTCGGCGAGCTTGGCCGTTTCATCCTTCGGCGGCGCTTCGGCGGTCGCGGCCTCTCCGCTCGCTTCGGGAGTTTTGGCTTCGGGGGGTGTGCCGTCGTCGACGGGGGTGTCGTTTTCGATGTCAGTCATGGGCCTTATCGTATCAGTCTTGAAAGCGATTGTGCGGTGAAATCCACCATGGGTACGATGCGCGCATAGTTCAAGCGCGTCGGGCCGATCACCCCGACCACGCCGACCACGCGACCGTCGCTGCCATGATAGGGGGCGGCGATAACCGACGAACCCGACAGCGAGAAGAGCTTATTCTCCGACCCGATGAAAATGCGCGTCGCGCTGCCTTCGCGCGCGCTGTCCAGCAGCTGCGCGATATCCTGCTTGGTTTCGAGTTCGTCGAGGAGCAGGCGCACGCGGTCGAGATCGCCGACGGCGTTGTCGTCGAGCAGATTGGCCTGGCCGCGCACGATCAGCACCGGGCGGTCGGCGCCGTCGGTCGACCAGAGCGCGAGCCCGCGCGCCAGCAGGTCCTGCGCGGCGCGGTCGATCGCGATACGCTCGGCCTCTATCTCGCGCCGGATACGCGCCTGCGCTTCGGCGAGGGTCAGGCCGCCGAGCATCGACGAGATATAATTGCCCGCCTCGACCAGCGCCGACGGGGTGAGGCCGGGCGGAATGTCGACGACGCGATTTTCGACCGCGCCGTCGCCGGCGACGAGCACGACGAGCGCCTGGGCATCGGACATGGGCACGAAAGCGAGCTGCTTGAGCACGCGTTCGTGCTTCGGCACGAGGACGAGCCCGGCGCAGGCCGACAGGCCCGAGAGCGCGGAGGTCGCCTGCGCCAGCGCGCTTTCGATCGGTCCACCGTCGGCAAGGCTCGCCTCGATCTGCGCTCGGTCCTCGGCGCTCGGTTCGGCGACCTGCATCATGCCGTCGACGAACAGGCGCAGCCCCTGTTCGGTTGGCAGTCGACCGGCGCTGGTATGCGGGCTGGCGAGCAGGCCCAGTTCCTCCAGATCCTGCATCACGTTGCGGATCGACGCGGGCGACAGGTTGAGGGCAGCGAGCTTGGAAAGGGTACGCGACCCGACCGGCTGCCCGGTTTCCAGATAGGCGTCGACGACAAGCCGGAACACGTCGCGTGCGCGCGTCGTCAATTCGGTGATCGGCGGGGTCGTCATGGCATGGATTTAGGGATGCGAAGGGGCGGGGGCAAGCATCGCCTCTGCCCCCATATCCAACCTTCGTCATTCCCGCGAAAGCGGGACCGTGGCGAACATCTTGCGGGAAGGACGAAAAGAAGTGCAAATCGTCACCCATCTGCCTAGCCTTCCCGCCAGGGGAGGACGGCATGACCACAGATTTACTCGATCGCGACGATCCGCTGGAGGATTTCGAACACCGCGATATCGCGCTGCTCGGCCGCAAGCACTGCGTTTACACGATGGGCCGCGGCCCGGCGGTGATCGTGATGACCGAAATGCCGGGGATCAGCCCGCACGTCGCGCGCTTCGCCCGCTGGGTCCGCGATGCCGGTTTCACCGTCTATATGCCGCATATCTTTGGCAAGGATGGGGCGGTGCCGCGAATGCCCGGCGCATTCTTCACAATGATCGGCGGTTGCATCAGCCGGCAGTTTCGCGCCTTCCAGGCGAATGAAAGCTCGCCCGCGACGCAGTGGCTCCGCGCCCTCGCGGCCGAGGCGCATCGCGAATGCGGCGGCAAGGGCGTCGGGGCGATCGGCATGTGCTTCACCGGCAATTTCGCGCTGTCGATGATGCTCGAACCCGCGGTGCTCGCGCCGGTGCTCTCGCAGCCGTCGCTGCCGCTGAACGACCCCGCCGGCCTGCACATCGCCCCCGACGAGCTGGCGGCGGTGAAGGCGCGGATGGAGGCCGAGGACCTGACCGTGCTCGCCTATCGCTTCGAGGGCGATAAATTCTGCAAGGCGGCGCGCTTTGCCGCCTATGAGGCCGCGCTCGGCGATCGGTTCGTCGGCCGTGTCCTGCCCGACAGCGCGGCGAACCCCGACAGCCCGATGAAGAACCCGCACAGCGTCGTGACGCTCCACCTGATCGACGAGGCCGGACAGCCGACGGTCGCGGCGCGGGACGAAATCCTCGATTTCTTCAAGATGCGGTTGAGCGATTGACGGCGCGCGCCTAAGAGCCGCGGCACTCTTCAATCGAAAGGATCATCATGCGACCCTCCGGCCGCGCGCCCGACCAGATGCGCCCCATCGCCATCGAAACCGCCTTCACCATGCACGCCGAAGGCAGCGTGCTCGTGAGTTTCGGCAACACCAAGGTGCTGGTCACCGCCAGCGTCGAGGAAAAGGTGCCGCCCTTCCTGCGCGGCAAGGGGCAGGGGTGGGTGACCGCCGAATATGGCATGCTGCCCCGCGCGACGCACACGCGCGGCAGCCGCGAGGCGGCGCGCGGCAAGCAGTCGGGGCGCACGCAGGAAATCCAGCGGCTGATCGGACGCAGCTTGCGTGCCGTCGTCGACATGGAAAAGCTGGGCGAGCGGCAGATCCTGGTCGACTGCGACGTGATCCAGGCCGACGGGGGCACGCGCACCGCCTCGATTTCGGGCGCGTGGGTCGCGATGCGCCTCGCGGTCGACAAGCTGCTCGAAGCGAAGGCGATCGCCGAGGACCCGATCGCCGACCAGGTCGCGGCGATTTCGTGCGGCAATTATCAGGGCACCGCGGTGCTCGACCTCGATTACGACGAGGATTCGGTCGCCGAGGCCGACGGCAATTTCGTGCTGACCGGCAAGGGCCAGATCGTCGAGGTGCAGGCGAGCGCCGAGGGCGCGACCTATGACGAGGAAGGCCTGCTGCGCCTGCTCCGCCTCGCGCGCATCGGCTGCGGAGAGATTTTCACGGCGCAGGCGAAGGCGGTGGGGCGCTGAGGTGACCCGCAAACTCACCCCGGGCAAACTCGTTATCGCGAGCCACAATGCGGGCAAGGTGCGCGAGATTCGGGCGTTGCTCTTACCCTATGGAATCGAGCCGGTGTCGGCGGGCGACCTAGGCCTGCCCGAGCCCGAGGAGACGGGCACGACGTTTCGCGACAATGCGCTCCTGAAGGCGCATGCGAGTGCCAGCGCGGCGGGTTTGCCCGCGCTTGCCGACGACAGCGGGCTCGAGGTCGCGGCGCTCGGCGGGCGGCCGGGCGTCTATACCGCCGACTGGGCCGAGCGGCAGTGGTTCGAGGGCGAAAAGGGGCGCGACTGGTATATGGCAATGGGCAAGGTCGAGGGGCTGCTTGCCGAGCAGGGGCCGGACATCGACCGCAGCGCCGCCTTCGTCTGCACCCTCGCGCTCGCGTGGCCCGACGGCCATGCCGAGGTTTTCGAGGGACGCGCCGAGGGGAGCCTGACCTGGCCGCCGCGCGGCACATTGGGCTTTGGTTACGATCCCGTTTTCGTGCCCGCGGGCAGGACGCAGACTTTCGCCGAGATCGACCCGGCCGAAAAGCATGCGATCAGCCACCGCGCCGATGCCTTCGCGAAGCTGGTGGCGGGGGTGTTTTGATCACAATGAGCGGGAGTGTTCGATGCGACTGTTGATCTTGATCGGCGGCTTGTTGCTGTCATCCTGCACGAATTTGTCATCGCAGGAAGAGGAACTGATGAACGCGATCGAGCGCGCCGTCATACTTTCGCCCCCGATGAAGTCGCTTGATGCCTATGGGCGCTATTATCGTTATGCTGAGCCGGGAAACATAGCGGCGGTATATCTGATTCCAGCCCCGTCGAGCGAGCCTGAAGGCTGTTCGGTGATGACCGAAAACGATATGCGCGACTGCACGGCGGAGGAGGTGGACGAACTTCGCCAACGTGCTGCCACCAAAGTCCCCCGCGAACTGCCGGCCGGTGCGCGGCGCTGGGTCGATAAGGCGACCGAGATTCCAGAGATTAACGATGGCGGCTGTCAGCAGGTCAATATTCTTTACGATGTTGCGACACGGCGGTTCTTGCGACTGGAATGCAATGGGGAGGCGTGATGTCCCCTTGCCGTGGAAGACATGGCGCGAAAAATCCCTATATGCCCGCGCATGACCGAACCGCTCGCCCTCTATGTCCATTGGCCGTTCTGCGTATCGAAATGTCCCTATTGCGACTTCAACAGCCATGTGCGCGAGAGCGTTGATCAGGCGGTCTGGCGCGATGCGCTGCTGGCCGATCTGCGGCACGAGGCGGCGCTGTTGTCGGGACGCCGAGTGTCGTCGATCTTCTTTGGCGGGGGCACGCCGAGCCTGATGCCGCCGGCGACGGTGGCGGCGGTGATTGCCGAGGCCGACGCGCTGTGGGGGCTCGCCGACGACTGCGAAATCACGCTCGAGGCGAACCCCAATTCGGTCGAGGTCGCCAATTTTGCGGCGCTCGCCTCGGCGGGGGTCAACCGCGTGTCGATCGGCGTTCAGAGCTTCGATGCCGAGGTACTCGGCTTTCTGGGCCGTGCGCATAGCGGCGACGAGGCGCGGCGGGCGATCGCGGCGGCGCAGGCGCATTTCGCGCGCGTCAGCTTCGATCTGATCTATGCGCGGCCGGGGCAGTCGGTGGGCGCGTGGGAAACCGAACTGGGCGACGCGCTGGCGTTCGGCACCGGCCATCTGTCGCTTTACCAGTTGACGATCGAGCCGGGGACGCGCTTTGCCACGCTCGCGGCGAAGGGCGCGCTGGCCATTCCCGATGGCGATGCCGCCGCCGACCTGTTCGATGCGACGCAGGCGTCGACGCGCGCCGCGGGCCTGCCCCGCTACGAGGTGTCGAACCATGCCCGGCCGGGCGAGGAGAGCCGGCACAACCTGACCTATTGGCGCTATGGCGACTATGCGGGGATCGGCCCCGGCGCGCACGGGCGGCGGCTGGCCCAAGCGACCGAGCGGCACAAGAAGCCCGAAAATTTCCTCTCCGCGGTGACGCGCAACGGGCAAGGGCTGAAGGTCGAGGCCGACCTGCCGCCGCAGGAGCTTGCGACCGAAGCCATGCTGATGGGGCTGCGGCTGACCGAGGGCGTCGACCTGGCGCGCGTCGAGGCGCGGAGCGGATTGGCGCGCGAGAGCTTCGTCGATGGCGGGGCGGTGGCGCGGCTGGCGACGCAGGGGCTGATGGTGCAGGAGGGCGACCGGCTGACGGTGACCGACGCGGGGATATTGCTGCTCGACTCGATCCTTTCGGAGGTGGTGCGGACAAGCTAAGCTGTCCCCGCTCCGTTCGGGCTGAGCTTGTCGAAGTCCTGTCCTTTCTTGGCGCCCGGAGATTGGAAGAACGGCCCTTCGACAAGCTCAGGGCGAACGGATTTGGAATTGGCAGAAGCGAACGACATCATCCGCGAGTGGGACGCGCATCTGGCGAACGAAAAGCGCCGGTCGGAGCATACGCGCCGCGCCTATGTCGCGACCTCGGCGCGGTTCTGCGCCTTTCTGGCGCCTTATCGCGGCAGAGTCGTCGATGTTTCGATGCTGAAAGCACTGACGCCGAACGATTTGCGAGCCTATCTGTCCGAGCGGCGCGGCGAGGGGCTGGGCAATGCGTCGGCGGCGCGCGAATTGTCGGCGCTGCGCAGCTTCCTGCGCTTCGTCGGCGGGTCGAACGCCGCCGTGCCGCAAATGCGCGGGCCGCGCGTCAAAAAGGGGCTGCCACGCCCCGTCGCTCCGCGCGAGGCGATGCAACTCGCGCAGGATGTGGAGGACAATGCGCGCGAGGGCTGGGTCGGCGCGCGCGACTTCGCGCTGCTGCTGTTGCTGTATGGCGCAGGGCTGCGCATCGGCGAGGCGCTGTCGCTGACCGGCGCGGTGCTGCCGCTCGGCGAGACGCTGCGCGTCACCGGCAAGCGCGCCAAGACGCGGGTCGTGCCGATCCTGCCCGCGGTCGCGGCGGCGGTGTCGCGCTATGCCGCGGCGTGTCCCTGGCCGATTGCAAAGGACGCGCCGCTGTTCCTCGGAGCGCGTGGCGGGCCTTTGCAACCCGGGGTGGTGCGCGCGAACGTACGGTCGGCACGCCGCGCGCTGGGCCTGCCCGAACGCACGACGCCGCACGCGCTGCGCCACAGCTTTGCGACCCATCTGCTCGCGGGCGGCGCCGACCTCAGGAGCTTGCAGGAACTGCTCGGCCACGCGAGCCTCGCCTCGACGCAGGTCTATACGGCGGTCGATGCCGCGCATCTGCTCGACATCTATCGCAACGCGCACCCGCGCGCCGAATAGGTCAGTCGCGCTGCGACCGCGGCTTCCAGGTGAAGATGCGCCAGAGATAGAGGAGGACGAGCCCCCCGATCGCCGCCACCGCGACAGGGCCTACGAAGGCGTCGAGGTTGGCGAACCGCTTGCCGAACCAGCTTCCCGCGCCCGCCAGCGCCGTGATCCAGATCGTCGATCCGGCCGCGGTCCAGACGAGGAATTTCGCCTGGTTCATATGCACCATGCCGGCGGGAAGCGAGACCATCGTGCGCGCCACGGGCATGAATCGCGCGGCGAAGACGATGCCGGGCCCGAAGCGCAGGAATCCTTCGTGCAGCCGCTCGACCTCGCCCCAGTCGAGGGTCAGCCAGCGGCCGTAGCGATCGATGAAGGGCTTGAGGCGCTTGTAGCCGATCCAGCGGCCGATGCCGTACCAGACCCAGTTGCCGACGGTGGTGCCGGCGACGGCGACGGCGATCAGCGTCCAGAAGTCGAAGCGTCCCTGTGCCGCGGCGATGCCGCCGAGCGCCATGATTACCTCGCTGGGTATCGGCGGGAAGACGTTTTCGAGCGCCATCAGCACGAAGATGCCGAAATAACCCCAGCCCTGGATCAGATCGAGAATGAAGCCGGTCATGGGCAGGCTAACGCGGCACGTGCATCAATCGATCCGGCGCGCGATCGCGTCCCAGATCATTCCTGCGGTGTCGCTGTTGTTGAAACGGTCGATGGCGACGATTCCGGTGGGCGAGGTCACGTTGATCTCGGTCAGCCATTCGCCGCCGATCACGTCGATGCCGACGAAGATCAGGCCGCGCTCCCTGAGCGCCGGGCCGAGCGCGGCGCAGATTTCCTGTTCGCGCGGGCTGAGGCCCGCGGCCTCTGCATAGCCCCCGACCGCAAGGTTCGATCGGAATTCGCCTTCGCCGGGCTTGCGGTTGATCGCACCCGCGACCTCGCCGTCGACGAGGACAATGCGCTTGTCCCCCGCCGACACGCTGGGCAGGAACTGCTGCACCATGAACGGTTCGGGCCAGACCTGGCCGAAGAGTTCGACGAGCGCGCCGAGATTGCTGCCGTCCTCGTCGATCCGGAACACCGCCTTGCCGCCGTTGCCGTGAAGCGGCTTGATGACGACCGCGCCGTGACGCTTGTGGAAATCCTTTACCGCGTCCAGATCGCGCGTCACCATCGTCGGGGGCATGAACTGCGGGAAGTCGAGGACGAAGACCTTTTCGGGCGCGTTGCGGACCGACACCGGATCGTTGACCACCAGCGTTTCGCCCCGAATGCGCTCGAGCAGCCAGGTACCGGTCAGATAGCCGAGGTCGAAGGGCGGATCCTGGCGCATCAGCACGACATCGACGTCGCGGCCGAGATCGAGCGTCACCTCTTCGCCGAAGCGGTAATGATCGCCCGCCTCCCGCTTTACGTCGAGGACCGGATGCGCGCGCGTCGTCAGCCGCCCGGCTTCCCACGTCAGCCCGCGAACGTCGTAGTGAAACAGGCTGTAGCCGCGCTCGATCGCTTTCAGCATCAAGGCGAAGCTGCTGTCGCCCCCGATATTGATCTGGTCCATCGGGTCCATTTGCACGGCGGCGCGCAGGGTCATATTTTCATCCTTTCAAGCCCCTCCCCTTCAGGGGAGGGGTTGGGGTGGGGCTGGCGGTTCAAAGCCCACCCCGCTGCGACTAGCGAACAAGTTCGCAAGTCTCGCTGCCCCTCCCCTGAAGGGGAGGGGCTTGTGTCGTCCAGCCTCACGGCTGCCAGACGTGGACCAGATGGCGTGGCAAGCGGCGCGGCGCAAGGAGCATCACGTCGATACGGACGTCGTCGCGGGGGCCGGCGAAGCGCGCGCGCAGCATTTCGGCGGCCGCGGCGACGCGGCGCAGCCGATAGGGATCGATGGCATGGTCGAGGTCCGCCGCCCGGTCGCGCCACTTCACCTCGACGAAGGCGACCGTGCGCCCGCGCCGCGCGACAATGTCGACCTCGCCCGTGGGCACGCGCAGCCGCTGGCCCAGAATGCGCCAGCCGTGGAGGCGCAGCCACCATGCCGCACGCGCCTCTGCCTTGCGCCCGCGCGCTTCGGCGGCNCGCCCGTGGGCACGCGCAGCCGCTGGCCCAGAATGCGCCAGCCGTGGAGGCGCAGCCACCATGCCGCACGCGCCTCTGCCTTGCGCCCGCGCGCTTCGGCGGCGGCGCGGGTCAAGCCTGCGCCTTCAGCTCGATCGCGCGCGCATAGACCGCATGGCGGTCGCGGCCGAAGCGTTTGGCGATCGCCTTCGCGGCCTTGGCGACGGGCTGATCGGCGAGGGCGTCGCGCAGCGCGGCGTCGACGGTCGCCTCGTCGGCCATTTCGGCCTCATCGTCGGCGGGCGGGGCGACGACGATCACGATTTCCCCTTTCGGCGGGGCGTCGGCATAGCGCACGGCCAGCTCGGCGAGGGGGCCGGCGACGCATTCTTCGTACATTTTCGTGATTTCGCGCGCGACCGCGGCGTCGCGGTTGCCGAGTCCGTCCGCCAGCGCCGCCAGCGCCGCCGCCAGGCGCGGTCCGCTTTCGTAGAAGACGAGCGTCGCGCGCAGCCCCGCGAATTCGGCGATCGTGTCGGCGCGCGCCTTTGCCTTGTTGGGCAGGAAACCCGCGAACAAAAAGCGGTCGCTCGGCAGGCCCGACAGCGTGATCGCGGCGATCGCGGCGCACGGGCCGGGCAGGGTGGTTACGTGCCGCCCCGCCGCGCGCGCATCGCGGACCAGCTTGTATCCCGGGTCCGAAATCAGCGGCGTTCCCGCGTCGGAGACAAGCACGACGACCTCGTCCGCCATGCGGGCAACCAGATCGGCGCGCGCGCGTTCGTCGCTATGGTCGTGATAGGGGGTCTTTTTTATCCGCAAGCCAAGGTGCGACAGCAGCTTCGCGGTGACTCGCGTATCTTCCGCCGCGATCAGGTCGGCGCGCGCGAGCACCGCCGCGGCGCGGGCGCTGATATCGCCAAGGTTGCCGATGGGCGTCGCCACGATATAGAGACCGGGCAAGGGAGAAGTTGAGATGGTCGAATCCGGCATGACGCCGAAAATGGCAGAAACCGCGGCGGAGCGCCAAGAGATTGCGTCGCCCCGGCGCAGGATGCTGCGCGGCATGGCGACGCTCGCGCTTGGCGGGCTGCTCGCGGCATGCCAGGTCGTGCCGAAAACCGCGGGTCCGCCGCCCCCGCCACCGCAGACGGGCGGGGAGACGATCGAGCCCGGCTTGCCCACCGACACCGATCGCCACCGCGTCGCACTGCTGCTCCCCGAAACCGGGACCAATGCGGACGTCGGCACCGCCATCGCCAATGCGACGACGATGGCGCTGCTCGATACCAAGACCGAAAAGCTGCGCATCACCACCTATGATACCGCGCTCGGCGCCGCGGCGGCGGCACGGCAGGCGGTCGCCGACGGGAACAAGCTGATTCTCGGCCCGCTGCTCAGCGAGGATGTCGCCGCGGTCGCGCCGATCGCGCGCGCGGCGAAAGTTCCCGTGCTCAGCTTCTCGAACGACACGGGAGTCGCGGGGAACGGCGTGTTCATCATGGGGTTCGTGCCGGGCCAGTCGGTCGAGCGCGTCGTCGCCTTTGCCCGCAGCAAGGGACAGACGCGTTTCGGGGCGCTGGTGCCCAAGAATGTCTATGGCGACCGCTCGGTTGCCGCTTTCCGCGATGCGGTGAAGCAGGCCGGCGGAACGCTGGTCGCGGTCGAAAGCTATGATCGCAGCGCCACCGCGCTGTCCGGCGCGGCGCGGCGGCTCGCCAACGCGGGCGAGATGGACGCGGTGCTGATCGCCGACGTCGGCGGCAACGCGATCCGCGCGGTGCCGGTGCTGCGCGGAACCGGGGACAAGCAGATCCTGGGCACCGAATTGTGGAACACCGACGCGTCGCTGGGCAGCAACCCGGTCATGCGCGGCGCCTGGTTCGCAAGCGTGTCGGACGGCCTCTATGGCCAGCTCGCGACCAAATATCGCCAACGCTATGGCAAGGCTCCGTACCGGCTGGCGAGCCTGGGATATGATTCGGTCCTGCTGACGGTGCGGATCGCACGCGACTGGAAGCCGGGGACCAATTTTCCCGTGACCCGGCTGCTCGCATCCGACGGGTTCGGCGGGATCGACGGAATCTTTCGCTTCAACAACCGCGGGATCGCGATGCGCGCGCTCGAAGTCAGCGAAGTCGGGGCCGGGGGCTTTCGCGTCGTCGATCCCGCGCCGACCAAATGGTAGCGCGGACGCGCCGGTCTGGCGTGGCATAGCCGCCACAGTCGGACGAAAAGCGTGACCCGATGGGCACGGGCAGCCTTTACGAAGGCGGCGCGTTCACTATATGACCATCAGGCGCATCGACGTGGGATGCCGTGCGCCCATCGTAAACGACACAGGAGATATAGCTATACGCCCGCCCATGACACGCCGCCCGCTGGGATCCATGCCACCCAAGAACGGCCCGCGATACAATGAGTTTATTTCGTCCCCCAAGGTCCGCGTGATCGATGAGGAGGGAGAAAATCTGGGCGTAATGCTGACCGCAGAAGCGATCGAACAGGCGGCCGAAGTCGGCCTCGATCTGGTCGAAGTGTCCCCGAACGCCGATCCGCCGGTCTGCAAGTTCCTCGACGTCGGCAAATATAAATATGAGGCCCAGAAAAAGGCCAACGCCGCGCGCAAGACCCAGAAGACGCAGGAGATCAAAGAGATCAAGATGCGTCCGAACATCGACGACCATGATTTCGACGTGAAGATGAAGAAGGTCTTCGACTTCCTGGAGGAAGGCGACAAGGTCAAGATGACCATGCGTTTCCGCGGCCGCGAGATGAGCCATACCCAGCTCGGCCTCAATGTGCTTCAGCGCGTCGCCGAAATGACCGCCGAAATCGCGAAGGTCGAGGCGCATCCGCGCACCGAGGGTCGCCAGATGCTGATGGTGCTCGCGCCCAAGTAAGGCGTCGTCTCAACCGATCCGAATTTCCAGGGCGGTCGTTCCGGTGGGACGGCCGCCCTTTCCATATCTGTTTTCGGTCAGATGCGCGGTACCGCCCGTGTCGATCGCGATCAGGGTCGAGGCGCGCGTGCCATAGACGTCGCCGTGCAGGAACAGCGCCGGATCGCCGGTCGCGGTCAACGTGTCGAGCAGGCCGGCGGGATCGCTCCCGGCGTCGACCACCGCCGCGAGGGCGGCGCGCAGCCGCTCGGCCCGCGGGCAGGGGCGATCCGCCGGTTCGTTGGCGATCGCGTGGACGCCGGCATCGAGCAAAGCGATCCGTGGGGCCGGGCGGTTCGTCAGCAATCGGGCTTCGCCGTCGGCGGCAAACAGGTTGAACGCATTGAAACGATCGAGGTCGGATTCGGCGGGCGCTGCGAAGCGGCCGCTGCCGCGCAGCAGGTCGGTGACCAGCGCGCCGCGCGATTCCTTTGCGGGGTCGGGCATTGCGCCGCGGACATTGGTGACGACGACGACGCGCCCGCTCGGCGCATGGAGGCCCATCCAGGTGCCGCCCGCCTGAAGGTCGCGGCCCGCGACGATACCGCTACCGTCGTCCCAGGCGGCGAGCGGCGCGCTCGGCCGGTCGTGGAATTCGTCGCGGTTCCCGACGAGGATCAACGGCCAGTCCGGATGAACCCGCCAGGCAAGAGCAACGACGCACATGCGCGCGCTATCGCCGCTCGCGCGCCCGATGCCAAGGGGCGCGTCGCTGTCATGTCGAATTAATACAGTTCCCACCCCGCGGGAATGATGATAGGTTGCCGTCATTCACTGGGGAGGGGTTCGCCATGAATACCATTGTCAAAACGCCCGTACATCTTTGGATCGTAGGGGGAATTTCGCTGCTGTGGAATGCGTTTGGCGCAATCGACTATACGATGACCAACATGAAGAATATGTGGTGGCTCAAGGATTTCGCGCAGCTGACGTCTGAGCAGATCGCCTATTTCGACACATTTCCCGGCTGGGCTACAGCCGCCTGGGCGTTCGGAGTATGGGGCGCCTTCGCCGGGTCGCTGCTCCTTCTGATGCGTAGCCGCCATGCAGTTACGGCTTTCATCGTGTCGCTCGCGGGCCTCGCGGTCAACACCCTCTTTCAATTCGGGTTGTCGCCGGTCAATCCGACGGAATTGTTCGGCCCCGGCCCGATGTGGACGACGCTGGTTATCTGGGTGGTCGCGATCGCGCTGCTCTACTATGCCCGGCGGCAGGCAGCGGCGGGCGTGCTGCGCTGAGGCACGTCGAGCGAGGGGCCGCGCGCGCCCGCTCTACCGCCCCCACTTCGTCTTGCTCGACTTCCCGAAGCGCCCCTTGCGCGTTCCCGGCTTGCCTTCATTGCTCCGGCCCACGCGCGGCGCGACCTGCTCGTCCGCCGGCAGACCCAACTCGTCCGCCTCCAGCCGACGGATCTCATCGCGCAGGCGGCCGGCCTCTTCGAATTCGAGGTCGGCGGCGGCGTCGCGCATCTTCTTTTCGAGGTCGGCGATGTAGGCGCGGAGGTTGTGGCCGACCATGTGCTCGGGCTTGTCGTCGCCCAGGTCGATGGTGACGCCGTCCTTCGATGCGACATGCGCGATGATATCGCCGATGTTGCGCTTGATCGTCGTCGGCGTAATGCCGTGCTCGGCGTTATACGCTTCCTGCTTTTCGCGGCGGCGGTCGGTCTCGCGCATCGCGCGCTCCATGCTGCCGGTGATGCGGTCGGCGTAGAGGATGACGCGCCCGTCGACGTTGCGCGCGGCGCGGCCGATCGTCTGGACGAGGCTGGTTTCGCTGCGCAGGAAGCCTTCCTTGTCGGCATCGAGGATCGCGACGAGCCCGCATTCGGGGATGTCGAGCCCCTCGCGCAGCAGGTTGATGCCGACGAGCACGTCGAACACGCCGAGGCGCAGGTCGCGGATGATCTCGATGCGCTCGAGCGTTTCGACGTCGCTGTGCATGTAGCGCACCTTGAGCCCCGCCTCGTGGAGAAATTCGGTCAGGTCTTCGGCCATGCGCTTGGTCAGTGTGGTGACGAGGGTGCGATATCCCTTGGCAGCGGTCGCCTTGGCCTCGGCGATCAGGTCGTCGACCTGCTCTTCGACCGGCTTGATCTCGACCGGCGGGTCGATCAGCCCGGTCGGGCGGATGACCTGTTCGGCGAAGACGCCCTGGGTGCGGTCCATCTCCCACGTCCCCGGCGTTGCCGAGACGCTGACCGTCTGCGGGCGCATCATGTCCCATTCGGAAAAGCGCAAGGGGCGGTTGTCGATGCACGAGGGCAGGCGAAACCCATATTCGGCGAGCGTGATCTTGCGGCGATGGTCGCCCTTTGACATGGCGCCGATCTGGGGGATCGTCTGGTGGCTTTCGTCGACGAAGAGCAACGCATTGTCGGGCAGGTATTCGAACAGCGTCGGCGGCGGCTCGCCGGGAAGGCGACCGGTCAGGAAGCGGCTGTAATTTTCGATCCCGGCGCAGCTGCCGGTCGCGGCGATCATCTCGAGATCGAAATTGGTGCGCTGTTCGAGCCGCTGCGCCTCGAGCAGCCGCCCCTCGGCTTCGAGTTCCTTGAGCCGCTCGGCAAGCTCGTGACGGATCGCCTCGGTCGCCTGTTTGAGCGTCGGACCGGGTGTGACATAGTGGCTGTTGGCATAGATGCGGATCGAATCGAGCGTTGCGATCTTCTTGCCGGTCAGCGGGTCGAACTCGGTGATTTCCTCGATCTCGTCGCCGAAGAAGCTGACGCGCCACGCCATATCCTCATAGTGCGAGGGAAAGATTTCAAGGCTGTCCCCGCGGACGCGGAAATTGCCGCGCGCGAAGGCCTGATCGTTGCGCTTGTACTGGAGCGCGACGAGCTTGCGGATGATTTCGCGATTGTCGGCGACCTGACCCCTTTTCAGATCGAAGATCATCGCGGAGTAGGTCTCGACCGAACCGATACCATAAAGGCACGAGACCGATGCGACGATGATCACGTCGTCGCGTTCGAGCAGGGCGCGTGTCGCCGAGTGGCGCATGCGGTCGATCGCCTCGTTTACCGAGCTTTCCTTCTCGATATAGGTGTCGCTGCGCGGCACATAGGCCTCGGGCTGGTAATAGTCGTAATAGCTGACGAAATATTCGACCGCGTTGTTCGGAAAGAAGCTCTTGAACTCGCCATAGAGCTGTGCCGCGAGGATCTTGTTCGGCGCGAGGATCAGCGCGGGCCGTTGCAGCTCCTCGATCACCTTTGCCATCGTGAAGGTCTTGCCCGATCCGGTGACGCCGAGCAGGACCTGATCGCGCTCGCCCTCCTTCGCCGTGTCGACGAGCTCGCGGATCGCGGTCGGCTGGTCGCCGGCGGGCTGATAGTCGCTGATCAACTCGAAACGGCGTCCGCCCTCGACCTTGTCGGGACGCGCGGGGCGGTGGGGGACATAATCCTCCGCCGTGTCGATTTCGTCGAGCGACGTGCGAATCTGAATTGCCATCGCGGCCAATATGGGGAGGATGAGAGGCTTCGGCAATGACGGGAGAGCGACGATGAACAAGCCTGTGATCGCAGCGGCGGCGGCATCCATTCTGGTGCTGGCGGCGTGCGGGAAATCGGACGAAGGCGTATCGGCGAAAAACGCGTCGGTCGACGAAGTTCAGGAAAAGGTCGCCGCGGCCACCAAGTCGGGCGAGTTCATGGCGCCGGGCCAGTGGAAGGGGTCGATGAAGGTCACGAACCTGGCGTTTCCCGAAGAAGAGAAATTGCCCGCGGCGATGCGCGACCAGATGAAGGCGCAGATGGCCAAGGGGCACAGTTTCGAAAATTGCCTGACGCCCGAGGAGGCGCGTGACCCGCGCAAGAACCTGGCCGATAACCAGGGCGGCCAATGCACCTACGATCATTTCGAGATGGCGAACGGGGTTATCGACGCAAAGATGACGTGCAACGCCGGGGGCGCCAAGCGGGTGATGACGATGAACGGCACCTATAGCCGCGACAGCTATGACATGAAGATGTCGGCGCGCGGCGACGGCAGCGGGCCGGCGGCGATGTCGATGGACATGGAAATGTCGGCGCGCCGGGTCGGCGAATGCAAGGCCGGCGACAGCTGATTGCGCGCTGCCGAGCGAAAGGCTGACAAGGGAACCGGGGAGGGGGCGGACTTGCCGGCCGGGAGGTAGGTGGGGCTACGTTCCCGACCGGCGAAGTCTCAGTGTATGGAACCGGCAAGTCCGGTGAAGAATGCCAGGGACCAGCTCGCATCCTTCGACCCACCGGTTCCAATTCGTCTACCTGAGAAATATCTCAGACCAGACCGCGGCATCGTGGGGACGCCGCGACCATTGAAAAATTGCAGGAACGGACCTGCGATGTGAGTTACAAGGGGTCACGTATCGGCATGTCGCCGAATCTTAGGGAAGCATTAACTTCATTTCTTGGTTTTTTGCGCAGAATTCCGCGGAACGAATGCGGCGAGCGCGCGTTTGAAGCGGCCTGTTACCGTTACATGGCAGTAACTATGGGTGGTGGCGGGTGTCGTTTGGCGTATCTACCGCGCTTCGAAGTGCCGGGGGGCATCAGAGGGTAGGGAATGGACCGCACGAAGACCAATGACGCCGACCATGCGGACGAGACCGATCGCATCATCGCCGAAGAACTCGAACGGCTTCTGGCGTCGCCGCTGTTCGTGCGCTCGCCGGTGCTGTCGCGCCTGCTGCAATTTCTGGCCGATCATCGGTTGCGCGGCGGCCGGAGCGCCCCGAAGGCCTATGCGATCGCCACCGAGGCTCTGGGCCGGAGCGCCGATTTCGACCCTGCGATCGACAGCTATCCGCGCGTGATGGTCGGCCGCCTGCGGGGACTCCTCGACCGCTATTATGCGGACACCGCCTGGGTTCACCGGCTGCGCGTCCCGCAAGGCAGCTACGAACTTGTGGTCCAATATCGGGTGGCTCCCCCGTCGCGCGCACCCGGCGACGGCCAGGCGGCGACACAAGCCGATGCTGGCGGCGCGGGCGCGGACGCCGCCGGCAAAGCGAGCGGCGACAGCGCGCGCCGATGGATGTGGGGCGCTGCCGCATTGCTCGCGGCGGCGATGCTCGCCGCGATCTGGTGGTATTTCCGCGGCGAAACCGAATTGCTGGGGCCCGAGCCGATGCCGCTGCTCGAAGTCAGCGCCCCGTCGGCGGGTGAAACGCCGGTCTCCCGGGCGATCGCCCGGGCGCTCGACGGTAAGCTGCGCGACGGGCTGCGGCGGTTCGACCTGGTCGACTTGCGCAGCGCGCGGTCGCCGGGCGGCGCGGCCCCCGACGGCGCGGCGGACTATCGGCTCGATTCCTCGATCGTACGCACGACCGAGGGGCCGGTCGACATTACGCTCGTCCTGAACCGCGTCGAGGATCAGCGGGCGATATGGTCGACGCAAATTCGGGTGACCGACGGCCAGATCCCCGAATTCGGGCCGCTCGCACCGGCGATTGCCCAGCTTGCCGGCGATTATGGCGTCATCGTGCGCGACCAGATACAGCGCCGGCCGGACGATTTCGCCCCGGGCTATCCGTGCCTTGCGCAGTTCAATCGCATGCGCCAGATGCGCAGCACGGCCAATGCGCGGCAGGTCGAGGCGTGCCTGCGGGCCTCGATCGAGGAGCGACCCCGCGATGCGACGCTGCTCGGCGCGCTCTCCTGGCTTCGCTTCGGCGACTGGCAGCCGCGGCGGGATACCGCAGCCGGAAAGGCGGCTTTCGCCGATGCGCGGAGCCTGGCCGAGGCCGCATATGAAAGCGGGCCGAACAGCACCGCGGGCCTGTTCGCGATGGCGCGGACCCATTTCTATGCCGGCGATTGCCAGGCGGGCATGGCGATGGGCGACGCCGCCGCGCTGCTCAATCCCTATGATCCCGACATTGCGGGATTCCTGGGGCTGTTCAAGGCATCGTGCGGCAACAATGCCGCAGCGATCCCGCTGCTCCGGCGCTCGGTCGAACTCGACCCCACCTATGCCGGGGTCCCGGCGGTGACGCTCGCCTTCATGCTGGCGCAGGGCGGCGAGGTCGATCAGGCGCTGGCGATTCTCGACCGCATGCCGTCGCCGAGCAATCTGGAACCGCAATATCTGATGACCCGCGCGATCGTGCTGGCGCGCAAGGGCGACATGGTGGAAGCGCGCGCGATGTGGCAACGCGTGCTGGCCTATACGAAAAAGCCCGCCAGTGCGCCGCCCGAGGAGGTGCTGCGCCAGTTCATGATTACACCCGCGGTCATCGCGCGCGCTGCCGACGCGCTCCGCGCCTCGGGCGTGGTCGCTTCGCAGGCCGCAGATCGAACGAGGCGCTGAGCCCGGGCGGTCGAAAGCGCGCCAGCGAAGGGCCGGTGTCGGACGGCGATCACGCCAGCCCTCTTGCCAGTCCCGTCGCTGGGCTCTAGGGCAAATCCCAACATTCACGACATAGCCAGAAAAAAGGAACTGTGCATGAGCGATTCGGCTGAAAAGGTTAAAAAGATCGTCGTCGAACATCTGGGCGTCGAAGCCGACAAGGTCACCGAAGAAGCGAGCTTCATCGACGATCTGGGCGCCGACAGCCTCGACATTGTCGAACTGGTGATGGCGTTCGAAGAAGAATTCGGCGTCGAGATCCCCGACGATGCGGCGGAAAAGATCGCCACCGTCAAGGATGCGATCGACTATATCGAAGCGAACAAGGGCTAAGGCGGCCCGGTCCGGCATGGCCGGACGCGGCGGCGACGCTGCCCACGCGTTTCCGGCTTCCCGGTCCCTGACGCTCGCGCGTGAGAGGCCGGGAAGCTTTTTTTATGGGCATGCCCCGACAGAGTGATGCCGTGCCCCGGACAGGCCGGGGCCGACGAAAGGAATGACTATGCGCCGGGTTGTGGTGACGGGTTTGGGTCTGGTGACGCCTCTGGGCGGCGACGTCGAGACGAGCTGGGCCAATCTGATAGCCGGAAAGTCGGGTGCGGGAACGATCACCCGCTTCGACGCATCCGACCAGAAATGCACGATCGCGTGCGAGGTCAAGCCGGCCGACCATCCTTATGGCTTCGACCCGATGAAGCGCGTCGATCACAAGGTGCAGCGCCAGGTCGATCCGTTTATTATCTATGGCATCGATGCGGCCGGGCAGGCCCTCGAGGATGCCGGCCTCACCGATATGGACGAGGACACGAAGCTGCGCGCCGGCTGCTCGATCGGATCGGGCATCGGCGGCCTGCCGGGGATCGAGAGCGAAAGCCTGCTGCTCGCCGAAAAGGGGCCGGGCCGCGTCAGCCCGCATTTCGTCCACGGTCGCCTGATCAACCTGATTTCGGGACAGGTCAGCATCAAATACGGTCTGATGGGACCCAACCATGCGGTCGTCACCGCCTGTTCGACGGGCGCACATTCGATCGGCGACGCGGCCCGAATGATCAAGGACGGCGATGCCGACATCATGTTGGCGGGCGGGTCCGAATCGACGATCTGCCCGATCGGCATCGCGGGCTTCGCACAGGCGCGCGCGCTCAATATGAGCAGCAACGACGCGCCCGAAAAGGCGAGCCGTCCCTATGACAAGGACCGCGACGGCTTCGTGATGGGCGAGGGGGCCGGCGTCGTGGTGCTCGAGGAATATGAGCATGCCAAGGCGCGCGGCGCCAAGATCTATGCAGAGGTCGTGGGCTATGGTCTGTCGGGGGACGCCTATCACGTCACCGCACCGCACCCCGAAGGATTCGGCGCCTATCGTTCGATGGACATGGCGCTCAAAAAGGCGGGCATGGCCCCTGCCGATATCGACTATATCAACGCGCACGGCACCTCCACCATGGCCGATACGATCGAGCTGGGCGCGGTCAAGCGGCTGTTCGGCGATGCGATCGGCGGTGTGTCGATGAGTTCGACCAAGTCGGCGATCGGCCATCTGCTCGGCGGGGCCGGCGCCGTCGAGGCGATCTTCTGCATCCTGGCGATTCGCGACCAGATCGTTCCGCCGACGCTGAATCTCGACAATCCCGACGAGGGAACCGAAGGCGTCGACCTGGTCCCGCACACCTCGAAAAAGCGCCCGGTGAAAGCGGCGCTGAACAACAGCTTCGGTTTCGGCGGCACCAATGCCAGCCTGATCCTGAAGGCGGTCGACTGATCCTTCGCGTTTCCAAACTCCGTTCGCCCTGAGCTTGTCGAAGGGCCGTTTTTCCTTCAGACCTGAAGGCAAAAGGACGGTGCTTCGACAAGCTCAGCACGAGCGGAAGAGGGTTTGCGCAGCATGACACTCGCGCGGTTTTTACAGGCTATGATTCTGGCGCTGCTTCTCGCCGCCTGTTCGGGCGGCGCGCCGCGCGACACCGTCGTGGTCATCCCGTCGGGGGCCAGCATCGCCAAGGCAGGCGAGATACTCGAAGAGGCGGGTGCGACATCAGCCTCCGCCTTTGTCAATCATGCGCGCTTCCTTGGCAGCGACGACCCGATCAAGCCGGGCGAATATGAAGTGAAGCAGGGCATGAGCGCGGGCGACATCCTGGCGCTTCTGCAATCGGGCAAGACCGTCCAGCGGTTCGTTACCGTGCCGGAGGGCATGCCGTCGATCATGGTGTGGGAACGGCTGATGGCCGAAAAGCGGCTGAAGGGCGAGATACCGGTCCCGCCCGAAGGGAGCATTCTGCCCGACACCTATGCCTATACCACCGGCGAGACGCGCGCCGCGGTGTTGAAACGCATGCAGGCGGCGATGGACAAGAGCTTTGCCGAGCTGTGGGCGAAGCGCAGCCCGCGGACCGCGGCCAAGACGCGCAACGAAGCCCTGACGCTTGCGTCGATCGTCGAAAAGGAAACCGGGGTCCCCGCCGAGCGCCGCACCGTGGCCGGGGTCTATACCAATCGGCTGGCGGTGGGCATGAAGTTGCAGGCCGACCCGACGATCATCTATCCGATCACCAAGGGCAAGCCGCTCGGCCGCCGGATCAAGCGGTCGGAGATTCAGGCGGTGAACGACTATAATACCTACAGCATGACCGGGCTGCCCAAGGGGCCGATCGCCAACCCGGGCAAGGCCTCGATCGCGGCCGTGCTCGACCCCGAAGCGAACGACTATCTCTATTTCGTTGCTAAGGGCGACGGCGGCCACGTCTTTGCACGCACCCTTGCCGAGCACAGCGCGAATGTAGAGAAATGGTACGCGCTGCGGCGTGAGCGGGGCGAGATGTAGGACGCCGGTGGGCCGGCCCCGTTCGTGGGTGGCACCAGGATCGGAGCGACGCGGCGAAGCGGGAGTGAGCGAGATGACGGCAAAGCTGTTCCTCCACGGTGTGCCCGACAGCCCCGCGATCTGGAGCCCGCTGATCGACGCGCTCGATCTGGGCGACACGCCGGTCGCGGTGCCGGCTCTGCCTGGCTTCACCGGGCCTTTGCCTGCTGGTTTTGCGGCGACCAAGGACGCTTATGCCGACTGGGCGGTGGGGCAGGCGGAGGCGCTGGCGGCGGCGCACGGACCGATCGACATCGTCGGGCACGACTGGGGCGCGCTCATCGCGCAGCGGGTCGCGATGCTGCGCCCCGACCTGATCCGCAGCTGGACGGTTTCGAACGCCGTGATCGATCCCGACTATCGCGGCCATCGTATCGCGCACATCTGGAACAGGCCGATCATCGGCGAACTCTTCATGGCGCTCAGTCGGCCCGCGTCGCTCGCCAAAGGATTGTCGGCGCAGGGTGTGCCCGCCGGTATCGCCGCCGAAGAAGCCCGCCAATGGGCGCACAAGGACAAGCGCCGCGCGATCCTGAGGCTCTATCGATCGGCGCATGGCCTGGACTTTTCGCGCGACTGGGCGTGCGATCTGGCGCGGTTGCCGCGACGCGGCGCGCTGATCTGGGGCGCGGGCGATCCCTATGTCGACCTGTCGGTCGCAACGCGCTTTGCCAGTCGGCAACAGGTGCCGCTGACGGTCGTCGAGGGGGCTGGCCATTGGGCGATTGCCGAGCGGCCGCGCGATGTCGCGGAGGCGCTGCGCGCCTTTTGGGACCACCAGGCGGCGTGACCGAAACAATCGATCATTGTAAGGCAAATTATCGATTGGCCTTATCGACGCCGCGGCGCCATCTGTCCGCCCGTCCCCGACGCCCATCGATCCGCTTGCGGGTTTCGGCAGGGGCACTGAAATAGCCGGCGCGGTCATCCCCCCTCCCAACCGCGTCGCTGGCGCCGCGCCCATCGTCGTCACTGGAACGATGGGTGCGGCCGACCAGCGCCATTTCGATGCGCTGCGCACCGCGCATTTCCCGCCCGAGCGCAATCTCCTGTCGGCGCATATCACCCTGTTTCACCAGCTGCCGCCGTCGTCGCTCGATGAACTGGCGCAGCTTGTCCGGGCGATCGTTGCCGATACGCCGCCGCCCGATGCCATGTTGCGCGAGGTCTATTCGCTCGGCCGCGGCGTCGCGTTTCGCGTCGAAAGCGCCGGGCTGCTGGCGGTGCGAGCGCGGATCGCCGACCGCTTTGCCGGCTTGCTCACCGCGCAGGACCGCGGGACACCCCGGCTGCACATCACGGTGCAGAACAAGGTCGAACCCGCGCGCGCGCAGGCCTTGCTCTCCGAACTTGCAGAATCCTTCCGTCCCCGCCCGCTCCGGATCGTCGGCCTGGCCGCCCATCATTATCGCGGAGGACCGTGGGAGCTGGCGTTCGAACGGAAATTTCGCGGCGCGCGCACAGGATATTGACCCGCGCCGCAGCCCTGCCTATAGGCGCTGCTCGCCCGCACGGGCGGCCTTTCGGGGCGGAGTAGCTCAGCTGGTTAGAGCAGCGGAATCATAATCCGCGTGTCGGGGGTTCAAGTCCCTCCTCCGCTACCATTCCTTGATCCGGAAGCTTCCACTAGCTTCCGCATTTTTCCAAAAATCGAAAGAAAAGCAGAGGGTTGCGGGTGATTCGCGTCCGCATGCGCCCATGGTCTTCCACATGCAGCCAGATTTGGTGTGGGGGTATTTTGGGGGTATTTTCGCGGAGTATCGGAAAGGAGCGATACCCCCAATGCCTCTCACGGAGATTCAGGCCCGAAATTCCAAGCCACGCGAGCGCGCCTACAAGATGGCCGACGGGGAGGGATTGTTTCTGTTCGTCCAGCCAAACGGGTCAAAGTTGTGGCGGATGAAGTACCGCTTCGCGGGCAAGGAGAAGTTACTCTCGTTCGGCGCCTACCCAGACCTCGGGATAGCTGCAGCGCGCGACAAGCGCACAGCCGCAAAGGCGTTGCTAGCCGAGGGCAAGGATCCAATGAAATCCAAGGGAGAAGTGATCTCGCAGGAAGGAGCCACCTTCTTCGAGGTCGCAAAGCGCTGGCATGAAAATCGAAAGAGCGCGTTGAATGCCGCGCACGCTGAACGCGTCTGGTCGCGCATGGAAAGGGACGTTTTTCCAGCCATCGGCGAGAAACTCGTGAATGAAATCACGGCACCCGACGTCCTGGCAATGATCCGCAAGATCGAAGCAAGAGGCGCGCTCGATATCAGCCGGCGTGCGAAACAAGGGGTGGGGCAAGTCTTCCAGTTCGCAATCGCGTGTGGTCTGGCCTCGAACGATCCGACGACGCATTTGCGCGGGGCTCTAAAGCCGCGACCAAGAGTGAAGCATATGAGCCGGCTGCCGCTCAGCGAGTTGCCCGCATTCATCGAGAAGCTGCATGCCTACCAGGAAGAGGGCGAACGACGGTCCGCGATCACCCGTGACGCAGTTCTCTTTGCGCTCCTGACTTGGGTTCGAACCAAGGAACTGCGTTTCGCCGCCAAATCCGAGTTTGAAGACCTGGGCGGGAAATCACCTGTCTGGAGGATACCAGCCGAGCGAATGAAGATGGGACGAGAGCATTTGGTACCCCTCTCGCAGCAGGCAACGCACATCGCGAAATCCATGATAGCAGCAGCGCCTGGCGAGTTTCTCTTCCCGGGCAACGGCCCGAACAAGCCGCTTTCAGAGAACACAATGATCTACGCGCTCTATCGCCTCGGATACCACAGCCGCCAAACCGTACACGGCTTCCGGGCCTTGGCGAGCACCTGGGCCAATGAGCAGTTGGTAGAGTTCGGTAAGCCGCCCATGTGGATCAGGAAATACCATGAGGATTGGGTCGAACTACAGCTCGCGCATTCGGAGAAAAACGATGTGCGTGGAGCGTACAATGCCGCTGAATACCTGGCTCCTCGGCGCCGGATGATGCAGGACTGGGCTGACTATCTGAGCGGCGGGAAGGTGATCGACATAAAGAAGGCAGGGAAGCGGGCAGCCTGATAACGATGGCTTCGATCAGACCGGTCCAATCCAGTCCGCGCGCAATCGATCTCGACCTGCGACAACGCCTTCGACAATCACTGCTAATCCGACGAATTCGCATTCGGGTTCGTCGCTCTCGATGATCCAGACGACTTCGTCTGTTGTGGTCAGGAACATTCCGCGTCTACCGCGGCTTAACGTCCCCGACACGCGTATTCGACCTGCACTCACAATGCCCCCCGCTCAAAAACGCCAATGGCGCAGCACTTCGCGCACATAGGCCGGCGTCTCGCCATTGCGTGGAACACCGCCGGCGCGCTCGACGGCACCGGGACCTGCATTGTAGGCGGCGAGGGCCAGATGAACTACCCCGAACTTGTCTAGCATCTGGCGTAGGTATCTGGCCGCACCTAAGATATTCGCCTTGGGATCGAAGCGATTTGAAACGCCAAGGTCCCGCGCTGTCCCTGGCATCAATTGGCCCAAACCTGCGGCCCCGGCCTTGCTGATGGCCATCGGATTATATCGTGATTCCGTCCATACAAGAGCGTCGAGAAGGCCGCTTGGTAGCGAGTATTGAGCCTCAGCAGCGTAAACATGAGGAAGGTAGCTTGCCCGACGGAAGCCCGATGGCGCGCCGCCTTGGGGCTTTGGATATCGATAGGGCAGATAGGTTCGACCCGCATTGGTAGCCGGCGGCTCGGACGAGTCCATTGGAGGTTTTCTCCAAATGCCATGTTCGACGAGAAGGAAGCCATCAGTCCCTTCTGCAACGCGGAAGCCATCGGTCGTCAACTCCGAGGCAACGGTCATCTGAGTGGGCTCAAGTTCCTGCGCGTGAGCGGGGAGCGCGAGCCCAAATCCTACCGTTGCCGCTGCGGCTACTGCCCATTTCAATCTCATTCCCGAATCCTTTAATGGTCGAATCGGGAAAGAACATATATAGAACATATGATGTAGGAAAATGAAACCTCAACGACGCAGAGCGGAGGCTGCGCGGGTGGAGGCACGTTACGATGGAGATGCCCCCATGCGCCAACACCGATCATCCCAATTCCAAGGCGGGCAATTGGAAACCCGCGCGCGCAAGATAGTCGAGCAGTTGGGCGGTGTTTGGTCGCGTTCGCGCGGAATGTGCTGCTGCCCGGCCCACGACGACCGCACTCCTTCGCTAAGCATCACACTCGGAAAGCGCGCAATCCTCGTTCATTGCTTTGCCGGCTGCACGAACGAGGCAGTGATAGAAGCCATGGCCGGGCTCGGAATACGAATTGCGGACCTGTTCGATGGCACGAGTGGTCCGATCGTGGCCGAACCGCGCGAGGAAGTTGCCAATCGCAATGCGCTGAGGCTCTGGCGTGAGGCGTCGACCATCGCTGGCAGCCCCGCCGAGAAGTACCTCGCGTCCAGAGGCATCACGATTTCTTCGCCGGAGCTGCGTTTCCACCCGCGTATGCCGCTGGGGCCAAAGGGGGCTGTCCGGTTTCTACCCGCGATGGTGGCGGCCGTGCGCAATGATGCCGGAATTCTGGCGCTGCACCGCTCCTTCCTTGACCTCGACAAAACCAGCTTGGCTTCTTTCGATCAGCCCAGGCGTGCGTTAGGTAGTCCCGGTTCTGGCGCGGTGCGTTTTGCGCACCCGGATGGGGGGCGCCTTGGCCTCGCAGAAGGAAACGAAACGGCCCTCTCAGCGATGCAAATGTTCAATGTTCCCTGCTGGGCGACGCTGGGAAACGAACGCTTCGGCCTGGCCACCATCCCGGAATCGGTGCGGCAGCTGTATCTCTTTGTCGACAATGATGCGGGCGGGCACCTTGCTGAGGAGCGCGCGCGCGAGGCTTACGCTTGCAAAGGGCGGCTGATTGTCACCAACCGGCGTGCTCCACGCCCGGTGTCGAGCTCCCACACCCCGCCGCCCGAATGCAGTTCAAGTCCGAAGGGGCCTTCGGCAAGACGGCCTGTCAGACAGAGTTCCGGGCCTAGCGGCATGCGGGCCCTTTCCAGTAGCGATCCCAACGCAGCACTGTGCGTGTCTGGATCATCGCGCAGGAGAGATCGGCTCCGTTCGGCAGTCGGCACCAGGCAGCCGTCCGGTTGCCGCCTGCCGAACCTTCCGACCGGCATGTCAATCTCGGTCCACGAACTACGACATGCCCTGTCGAGATGGTCCCGCGAGGGCCGCCAAGAAGATCGACAAGAGCGTTACGCGCTTCGATTGCCGACGCGTCGGGGCAGGGCTGGTTGGTTCGGCATGTTCCGTCCATTTCGCGTGCGGCGATCCCTGCAATGCGGACATGGGGGCCTTCGCCGCACCATATAGGCCCGTCGCCATCCCAGACATGCGTGGGTGTGCAGGTAAAGGTCTGGCCAGCAGCGACGATCGAGGCAGCGAGGAGGGCAAGCATTGGCGAGCTACCTAGCGAAGCGCGCGGCCGAACCAAAGCACGCGGCCGACAATATTGATCGTCCGCTTCTCCAGTCCGCGCCAACTGGGATAGGCCGGATTGTCGCTGAGCACCGAGACCCGCTTGCCTTGCGGCTCGATTGCGACCCGCTTGACGCTGAGCATGTCGTCCATGCGCAGCACATAGATCCCGTCGCGCAGCCGCGACTGTCCATCGTTGAGATCGACCATGACTTCATCGCCGTCATGCAGCGTTGGCTCCATCGAATCCCCGTGCACGGCGATGATCGAAAGGCTCGTCGCCTTGCTTGCGGTCAGACGGCGCAGCCACTTCTCGTCGAACCCGAACTGGGCGCATTTGGATTCCATTTCGGCCAAAGCGCCGTGCCCTGCCGAGGCCTCGACATCGAGAACCGGGACATGGACCAGTTCGACGACCGGGCCGGATCGCCGTTCGGGAGCGCCGAGGATCTTCTCGTCTACTCCGAAGAAGCGGGCGAGCACGGAGCGGTCCTGCTCGTCCAACTGCCGGGGACTGCCGCGGCGAATGTATTGCTGGATGTAGGCCGCGTTGCGTCCGAGAAGGCGGGAGATCGACGAGTAATTACATCCTCGTTGCTGGATCAGATCGTCCAGGGCTTTACGTGCATCTTCCATCGCCGCGGGTCCTATCGCATCCGTCTAGGAAATTCGATCCTAGACTCTAGGAAGCCTTCCTAATAAGAACATAACAAGAACACAAGCGGAAAGCGAGTCGAAGGCGATGGAGCTCCTGGACCAGATTGAGGGCTATTTGGCGCGAAGCGGTACGAAGGCCAGCATGTTTGGTAGGCTGGCCGTTGGGGACCCCCGGTTTGTTCAGGATCTTCGCGAAGGGCGCCGGCCGAGGCGCAAAACGCAGGAGCGGGTGAGGCAATTTCTGGCGGAAAGGGGCTGAGCTCCTACTGTCTGCTCTCGCCAACAAAACGGTCGTTGATCTGCCCAGATTGCACTGTTCGGAACCGTCAATCATTCAGGAGTTACGGACAATGGCAACGGAGCCGATTGCCATCCGGCTGACCTCGGGCGTCACGACAGCATCGTCAGACTGAGTAACGATTGAGGCGCACACGTACTTCGGCTGCCGGCAATCGGCAGCGCGGATGCGTCGAGATCGTCTTCAGCCCTGCATGCAACTGCGTATAGCCAAGCACTTCATGTTCCTCGAAGCGGTCGCATAGCCAGAGCAGGCCATGCGTTTCAACTCCGCTATCGGCCGCAAGGCGCCTCAGAGCACCATCGCCGGTCAGCAGTGCCCAACGCCGCTGCTCGGCAATCGCAAAGGCAAAGGTGTCGGGCGCGGATAGAACTGTGCGCTCCCGGCGTACGGCAATGGCACGCGTTAGTTCGGCAGGGTCAAGTTCTTGGATAATCAGACCGAGTGCAACCAATCGATCGCCTAGCTCCCCTCGCAGTTCGCGGTGAAACAGCAGATCGGGAACCGCGAATGCATAGGGCAGGCGAAAGAGGTCTTCGAGAAACCCGCCTCGTTCCAGATCGATAATCACAGAAGTATCCGAAACGAGGACGGGCAAAGGCTACACCATGTTCTGATCCAGTCGCGCATCGAGCTCGCGCACGGAAATGCCGAGCAGTTCCGCTGCCCGAGCCTCTCCAATTACTTGCTCTGCCAATGCTCTATAGCACAGCCGTTCGAACCGGCGAGGCTCCTCTTCTTCAGGTTCCATCCGCGCTGGCTCCTCATAAGGCGGCGAGCGCCAGCCCCGTTCGGCGAATATGCGGAACAGTTTTCCCAGCGACGCCTGGCTCAAGATGCCCACGTCCTTGCAGCGATAAGCCAGCGCCTGGATGCTCACGCCAAATCGTTCCTTGAGCGCAACCAGTTCGCCAATGCTGATTGACGATCGATGAGCGCCGACCTCTGAACGCAGCACATCGGCAGGCATCAGAAAGGCACCGGCAAAGCGATGCGCTGCCTTCTCTTCGTCGACACCGCCTTCGGGTGCCAGAACCATATGGCCAAGTTCATGTGCAAGATTGAATCTCTTGCGCTCGGACCACGAACTCTTTTTGATGACGATCACTCGTGAGGCAGCCCGGTCTTTGCGTCTAACCTTGGCGGCCAGCCCGTCGATCTCGTCGAGATCGAGCGACATCACCTTTATCCCGCGCTCTTCCAGCAGTTCCGACAGTTTGGGAATGGGATCATTGCCCAGCCCCCAGTCCTCGCGCACCGAGCGCGCCGCGTCTTCCGCATCCCGCAAATCTGCAACCGGATGCGGCGCGCTGCGCGGCTGCTCCCAATCGACGCTGCGCAGGTTGAGCATGTCCTCAACTGCCAGATAGCGTTCGAGCATATGGATCGTGCGCGCTTCGAGCTGGGCTTCCTCGCGCGCCGAAGCGATCGCCTTCTTGCGAAAGTCGACCCCTTCGAGCTCGAGTTCCTCTGCGCTCAGCAGATAATCGACCGACACGCCCAATGCATCGGCAAGCGCAATCAGCACACCCGAACCCGGCATGGCCTCGTCGCGCTCATATTTGCCGATGGCCTGGGCGGACACGCGGTTGTCGATCGCCTCAGCGAGCCCGCGCAGCGACAGGCCGGCGGCCGAGCGCGCCACCTTGAGCTTGCGTCCTATCATATCGACCTCCTGCGATGCAGTTTACAAACTGCCATATAGAAATATTTTTGTAAACCGAAACCCCTTGAAATGGTTTAATGCCATCCTAAATGTGCGATTATGAGGCCCAAGATATCGGGTTTGTAAACCGAAGCGCGATGAAACGCCCCGCAGCCGGGACCCGATACCGGCGCAACCGGCGAGCCAGCGCGCGAATGTTCAGGGAGTGCCCAAGATGGCATTGAGCAATACCGCGCTGCGCTATTACGACTGCAATGTGCTTCGCCTGCCGGCGGACAAGCGCAAGGAATATCACGAGCAGGTCGACCGTCTGGTCACGGAATTGTGCAAGTCGTTGCGCAACCGGACCGAGGTTAAGATCACCAAGGTCGTCAAGGCCGGTTCCTTCGCCAAATACACCATCCTGCGCAAGACTTCGGTCGACCCGGTTGATGTCGATGTCGTGGTCTATATCGCCGACATGGATGCGGACCAGGAAACTCTGCAAAGCCTCAACGACACGATCTACGAACTGCTGATCAAGCAATATCCGACCAAGTCGGTTGAAGACTTCGAAATCCAGCGCAAGGCCGCAACCGTCACCTTCGCTGGCACCGGCCTCAGCGTCGACATCGTGCCGGTGATCGAAGATCCCGACCGGCCCGGCTATGGCTGGCAGTTCGACCTTCAAACCGGCGATCCGGTCGAGACCTGCGCACCTGGCCAGATCAAGTTCGTGCGCGACCGCAAGGATGTGGACGGCGACTTTCGCACGCTCGTGCGCATGGCCAAGAAATGGCGCAACCACCATGGCATCACAAAGCTCAAATCCTTCACCATCGAACTGATCATGGCCCATGTGCTCGATACGCAGGGCACTGGCGGCAGCATCGACCAGCGCTTCCGCAATTTCCTGCTCTATATCGCCCAGTCGGGTCTCCTGGACGAGATCAGCTTTCCTGAAAACACCCTCCCGCTCGGCGAGTTCAACGACCCGGTGGTGATCCTCGATCCGGTGTCCAGCCAGAATAATGTGGCCAGCCGCCTGTCCGAGCAGGAACGGCGCGACATCGTCGCGGCCGCGAACGAGGCTTGGGAAACTGCCAGCTTCGCCTCTGCGGAAAACGACAATGAGGTCTGGAAAGAGATTTTCGGCCCGCGCTTCAAGACGGAGGACTGAGCCATGAGCCAGACCGCAACCAGAACCAGCACTTACACCACGGCCGATATCGAGAAGGTCGTCACCCGTGTGCGCTCCGACCTGATGATGATCGGTGACAGTACGGGCGCATGGCCCCCCGAAAATCTCGTTCGGCGCCCCGGCGACATTGCCGGCCCGCTCGCCATCGCTGTCCAGCACTACAAGACCGAAGACCAGATCCCCGAGGATCAGGCGGAGCTATGGGATCGGTTGCGCGATAGCCCGCTGGTCGAGATCGAAAACGCCGCGCAATGGAACATGAACAGCAAGCGGATGGAAATCCAGGCGCGATCAGGCGATATCTTGATTACGCTCGGTGGCGGTGAAGGAGTGCTCTATCTCGCCAATCTCTATCATGCCGCGGGCAAGCCAGTGATACCGCTCGATCTGCCTCTCACCACAGACCATGAAGGGGCACGCCAGCTCTATCGGTTCGGGCTGCAGCCCGCTCAAGCCGAACGTCTGTTCCGCACAAATGACGACCAAAATTCGCATGCCTGGCTCAATCGCATCCGCTTCCCGGCACGGCAGAAAGTCGACGAGCGAGTTAATCAGCTCATCGAACTGCTCGAAGCATTGGAGCCACCGCGGGCCTTCGCTGTCCGGCTGCTCAATGACAAGCACCCGGACTATCGCCCGGTCGAAGACCATTTTGAGACCGTCGTTCGCCCGATCATCGAGGGCGAATTGGGCTATCGTCTTGTCGTGATCGATGGCGAACAGGCCTTCGACTATCCTCGCGTCGACCAGGAGATTTTCGAAAAGCTTCATCGTAGCAGAGTGGTACTGGCCGACATCACCGGCGGGCGCCCCAATTGCTTTCTTGAACTCGGCTATGCTTTCGGGCGCGCGCTACCGACGATGGTGATGGGACGTGCTGGCACGGACTTGCCTTTCGACATTACGACCTTTTCTGGCCTCCTTTGGGATGACAGTTTATCGCTGAAGGAGCGTCGGGATGCGTTTCGAACTCACTGGCAGGCGATCCGCAATCGTCCGCCCCTGGTCTCCCCGGAGCCTTTGATCTGATGACTGTATTCGAGGAGATATTCATCTCGGTCGATGTTGAGACATCGGGGCCGATCCCCGGTGAATTCAGTCTACTGTCGATTGGTGCATGCGCCGTCGATAGACCCGATCAGCGTTTCGAATGCCTACTGAAGCCGATCAACCACCCGACGACGAGAAGCAGGAAATAGTTGCAGAGGTTGAACGGCTGAAAGTTCTTTTCGCCGATAACTACTCCGCCCAAAGGTATCTCGGTGAGTTCCTCGACATCGCGCGTATCATGGCGATGGGCGGCATCTCCTTAGACGATGCGACACTCAAGCAGGCGATCCTTGAGAACCGTAGCTGGGACTTGCCATTTTCGCTGAAGTTCGCGCTCGGCGGCATGATCGCCGAAGGCAAAGCCTTCGATGCCGAATGGCTGCATCTCTGGCTGCATTGCCACCCAGAGCGACGCCTTCGCACTCCAGCCGAGCGTTGCGGTGACGAATTCAAGGCACTTTTCAAATTGAAGTTCGACGCGCTTTATCCTGATGGCTTGAAAGTTCGAACGCCTCGCAAGCTTCTGAAAATGGACTATCGTGCTGCATCCAGCGAGTTCAATTGCTCGGTCAATCTCACGGCGGGAGATGGCGGAGATGTGGCGATCCCCGACGTTACTGATTTGCGGTCGCCAGTGCAGAAGGCGCAGAAAATCGCAGATGAGGCTATGGATGAACTCGACAAGTTCAGCCGGTATCTTGGACGAAATCCAGATGGCCGTGGGAGCATTGAAGCACAGGCGCTGCTACCTGCTGAGCTTTGGGGTCTGTTCCCGTCAGAAGAGTTGGAAGAACTCAAGGACTGGGCGCGCGAACAAGTAGCCGCAGGCGGGTTGGTCCCAGCACTTGATGTGATCTCGCGCCTGGAAGGAGAAACGCGGGAGAAGCTCGGCAAGCGGAACTTGACTGGCGCAGCAGATGCACTCGCCCGGATCGGCTTCGGCATGGCTCCCGACCCAAGATTTTCACTGCGTGGACCGAAGATCGACGAACCCGTTGTGATCTTCGAACTCGGCGAGCCGGTCGAACAGCTTGAAGACGTCTCCCCGGCCTATCGAACCGAATTGTTCGAACTAGCGCTGGCGACCTTCGTGGCACATGCCGATAGTAAGATCGTGGAAGCAGAGCGCCGAGCCCTCCGCAACAAGGTCGAGGCAACTAAAGGGCTGACAGAGCTAGAACGAAAGCGACTTCACGCCAACCTCGAATGGTATCTCGATGTTCCGCCGGACATGTCATGGCTGCGCAGTAAGCTGAAAGATGCAGATGCAGAGCATCATCTCGCTTTGCGCGCGGCAGTTGTCGCGATTGCCCATGCTGATGGCGTTATTCAGTCCGATGAAGTCGCCAGTATTGAGAAAATTTACAAGGCATTAGGAATCGATGCTGGCCTCGTCTACGCTGACCTTCATGCCGGAGACGTTGCCGATGGCCCTGTCCGGGTCAAGGCCGCCGAAGCGGAGGTCCCCGGCGAACAAATCCCCGATGAACCAAAGGCAAAGGCGGCCTCCCTCGATGCGGCGCGTATTGCCGCTATTCGAAATGACACCGAGCGCGTTTCAAGCGTACTGGGCGAGATTTTTTCGACCGACGAAGACGTGAGCGACGAGGCCACCGCAGCACATGCTTTTCCATCATCAATGGCTGGCCTCGATCCCAAGCACGCGATGCTTGTGGAGCAGATAATCCAGCGCGAACACTGGACTGACGAAGAGTTTGACGAGATCGCCGGTAAGCAAGGGCTCATGCCCTCTGGCGCGCTTGATCCGCCGGTATTGGGAGGGACATGAAACCGGCGATGAAGAACTGAAATCGGCAGCAATTCGATGGCTGCGCGGCGAATTTGCGACCAAGACCGATGCTCGCAAGGCTCTCGGTGTTCGCACCATCGTCAATGACGCCAGCGTCTACGACCACCTCAAACTGATGTCGGCATTTGTCTGTGAAGCGGGCTACAAGGGCCTGCTCGTTGGCCTGGACGAGATGGTCAACCTTTACAAGCTGACTTCATCGCAAGCCCGCAATGCCAACTATGAGCAAATCCTGCGCATCCTGAACGACGTTCTGCAAGGGAGCGCGGAGAACCTTGGGTTCCTCATGGGAGGAACGCCGGAATTCCTCATGAACACGCGGCGCGGCCTCTACAGCTATGAGGCCCTCCAATCTCGCCTCGCAGAGAACACCTTGGCCTGAATGAATTGACTTGAAACGTCGCAAATCGCCTGCGGGCTCCTGAACGTCCGGTTCAATGTCAGCCGCGTTGCGGCCGGGAAGATCTTTTCGAACTCCGGCATCACAGAGATGTCGGCGCCGGCGAAGCGGTTGATACCTTGCCAATCATCGCCAACCACACACAAGTGCCTGGATGCCTCATGGGGGCCGGCCAAAGCCTTCAGCAGGCGGATGCGAGCACGTGAGCTGTCCTGGAACTCATCCGACAGGATGAAAGTGAACGGGTTGCTGTAGCGGCCACTCTCGACATGATCTGCCGCGAGGATGAGCATGTCTTCGAAGTCGATGTAGCCACCATCCTTTAGTTTGCTTTCCCAGCCTGCCGCAACGCGTTCGTAGATGCTGACAAATCTGGCTAGCCGATCCGCATGGGCATTCTTCGACTGAGCCTTCAAAGCTTGCTGCAGATCTGCGTGCCAATTCACCGATGCGCATTGATCCGGCCCCTTGACCCTATAGTGACTTCAGGGTGCATATGGTGGAGCCATGACCGATTCCAACACCGACAGGTACATCAATGGCTGGATGTGATTGCGCGCCGAGCGATGAACCCGCCGACGATCCCCAATGGCGCCGGGCACTCTGGATCGCGCTGGCGATCAATCTGGCGATGTTCGCGGGAGAAATCGGTGCGGGGCTGGTCTCGGGCTCGCAGGCGCTGCGGGCCGACGCCCTCGACTTCCTGGGCGATGCAGCCAATTACGCGATCAGCCTGGGCGTCGCCGGTTCGGTCCTTGCATGGCGCGCGAAGGCGGCGCTAGCCAAGGGCGCGACGCTCGCGCTGCTGGGGCTGTTCGTTCTGGTCTCCACGGGTATCGCGCTGATGAACGGCACCGTGCCGCGGGCCGAAATGATGGGCGTCGTCGGAGTCATCGCGCTGATCGCCAATGGCGCGGTGGCGATCATGCTGTTCCGTTTTCGCAGCGGCGATGCGAACCGGCGCTCGGTCTGGATATGTTCGCGCAACGACGCAATCGGCAACATCGCCGTGGTTGCCGCTGCCGCGGGTGTATTCGGAACCGGCACGGCCTGGCCCGATCTCATCGTCGCCGCAATCATGGCGGCATTGGGCCTGTCCGGCGGGTGGCAGATCATGCGGCACGCTCTGCGCGATCTCGGCGAAGCGTCACGTTCGTCCAATTCATCGGTCAATACTCATTTTAATAATGCGTCGCAATAGCCTTGACCCTGTAGCGGCTTCAGGGTGTATGCGCGCCGCATGACGAATCTCGGATCGAATCGCATGATCCGCCATCTGGGCGGATTTCTGGCAGTCCTGCTCATTCTCGTGGCATCGGGGCTCACGGCGTCGCCTGCGGCAGCCCAGTCGCTCGGGCCGGCGACCGTCCAACGGGTTGGTACGACGTGGAAGCTCCTCGATTACATCGCGGTCGATTACGAGGGCGCGGTGTCGGGGGGCAGGATCACCAGCGACGGCGAATATGCCGAGATGCAGGAGTTCGCGGCCACGATCGCGGATGAGATCGATCAACTGCCGGAGCGGCCGCAAAAGGCCGAACTCGTTCGCGCGGCGCGCGCCCTGCGCGACCAGATCGCCGCGAAAGCTCCGGCAGCGCGGATAGCTGCGACCTCCCACACGATCTCCGGCGTGCTGCTCGCGGACTATCCCGTCCCGGTCGCGCCTTCGACGGCGCCGGACGTCGCGCGCGGTGCAGCTCTCTTTGCCGATAACTGCGCCGCCTGCCACGGCACGAGCGGGAACGGCAAGGGGCTCGATGCTGCCGGGCTCGAAACGCCGCCGGTTGCGTTCACCGACACCGACCGCGCGCGCAAGCGCAGCCTCGCGGCACTGGAACAGGTCATCTCGCAAGGGATCGACGGCACCGCGATGCAGAGCTTTCGCGACCTTCCTGCGGGAGATCGCTGGGCGCTCGCCTTCCGCGCCGGGGAGTTCGCCTTTTCTCAGGCCGATGTGCGCCGCGGCGAAGCGTTGTGGAAGAGCAGCGCGGACATTCGCGCGAGAATTCCCGACCTCAAGGCTCTGGTGACGATCACCCCCGAAGCGCTGGGCGAGCAGATCGGACAGGCGCGGGCCGACGCCGTCATGGCCTATCTCCGCGCCAATCCCGAAGCCGTTACGGCGCGGGCTTCGGGCGATGCCGGCAAAGCCATCGCCACGACCCGCGCCAGGCTCGGCGAAAGCGTCGACGCCTACCGCTCCGGAGACAGGAAACGGGCCAAGGCGCTCGCTCTGTCGGCCTATCTCGACGGCTTCGAACCCATCGAGCCGCTGCTCAGCGCCAAGGACGCCGGACTGATGGCGAATATCGAGACGCGCATGGGTGCGTTCCGGGCAGCGATCGGCGACGGAATAGCGCCCGATGCCCTGGCGACGCAGGCGGGAGCAATCGATACGCTCCTCGATGACGCCGAGCGCGCCCTCGCGCCCGGCGCGTCGAGCGCCGTCACCACGTTCGCCGGCGCGTTTGCCGTCCTGTTGCGCGAAGGCCTCGAAGCGCTGCTCATCGTCGTGGCGATGCTGGCGTTTCTGGAGAAGGCGGACCGCAAGGACGTGTTGCGCTACGTTCACGGCGGCTGGACGAGCGCTCTCGTTGCCGGAGGAGCGACCTGGCTGGTGGCCACCTATGCGATCGGCATCAGCGGCGCGAGCCGAGAGCTGACCGAAGGGTTCGGCTCCCTGTTTGCGGCGGTCGTGCTGCTGTCGGTGGGCATCTGGATGCACGGCAAGGCGCAGGCCGGCCAGTGGCAGAGGTATATTCAGGAAAAGCTCGCCAGGGCCTTGGGCGGCCAGTCGGGCTGGTTGCTGTTCGGCCTCGCTTTCGTCGTCGTATACCGCGAGGTGTTCGAGACGATCCTGTTCTTTGCCGCCTTGTGGTCGCAGGGCAACGGAGCGGCAATGCTTGCTGGAACGGTCGCCGCCGTGCTCGTGCTCGCCGGCCTCGCGTGGACGATGCTGCGGTACAGCCGGCAACTGCCGATCGCCAGCTTCTTCCGCTACAGCTCCTGGCTGATGGCCGCGTTGACAGTGGTGCTCGCGGGCAAGGGTGTCGCCGCATTGCAGGAGGCAGGCTGGATCGATATCGCGCCGCTATCGTTCGTGCCGCGACTTTCGATCATCGGCCTTTTCCCCACGCTCGAGACGATCGCGGCGCAGATTCTCGTCCTTGTCGCGCTTGTCCTCGGCTTTGCGGTCAATCGTCGCCGAGTGGCCGCAGACTGATGCGCTGCCTTCCTGACGATTTAAGACTGCGGCTCGATGCGGCCGCCGCTCTGGCGCGGCGCCAGCTTAGTGGCAAATCCGACCGTCCAGCATCACGCTTACCTACCGGCGACACGGAGTCACACTGGTTATGAAAGCGAAAGTTCTTCGGTTCAGGGGCCTATCCGCAAAAATTGTTTGAAGACCGGCTATTGGTCTTGCCCGCTCGGACTTCGCTGCACGGACCACTGGAGGCCGTTAGCTAATCGGGTCCTACAATGCGATTTCCATCAAACCTGATCTTGGCGATTTTTCGCCGGGAATATGACAGCTCCGAAAGCTGTAATATCACGTCTCGACAAGCGTCTGTGGCCTTGTGCACGGAAACGCCTGCCAGCAAAAATTTGCCGATCAGTACGCGTTGCGCGGGCTTGGTACATCTCTTTGTGTCCTCGCAAGAGGTGCGTGTGCACAAAGAAAAGGACGATCATGGCGAAGATGATCAGGGATACCTGAGCCTGGTGCCGCCATAAGCGTCGTGCCGTGATCGCTACGACCCGGAGCATGACCGAAGCGAGCAAAGGTTTGATGTTCCGACGGCGGTGTTCGCCGGCCCGAATCCATCCGGGCGCCGATCAGGGGGCGCGGTAAGGGCCCGTAGCGGACTTGGCTGCTGGTTCTGTGCACTGGAGAAGGTCTGAACTTTACCGTTCCCCAACCAGATTACGCGGCTCGCCACGCCCGAATGCCTCGATATTCTCCACGGTGGTTTCGATGATCCGCCGAACGGCGCTTTGCGTATTATAGGCATTATGGGGCGTCACAATCACGTTCGGGAACCGCAGCAAGACGTGATTGGCGACGAGCGCCTTGAGGTCGTAGCCATCGCTCGACGCTCCCCGAAAAATCTGCGCCTCCTCGCGCACCACAGGCTCCTGTGGCAATACGTCAAGTCCCGCCGCCCGAACCTTGCCATCGGCCAGAGCTCGTACCAGCGCAGGCACATCGACAACGTTGCCCCGCGCAGTGTTGATCAGGAGTGCGCCGGACTTCATCAGGTCGAACTCGCGGTCGGAAAGTAGACTCGCGGTTCCCGGGTTCGCCGGCACGTGGAGTGTGATTACGTCCGCATCTGCGAGAACTTCATCTAAAGCGGCATAGCGAAACCCGAATTGTGTTGCCGCGTCTTCATCCGGATAGAGATCGTAGGCCACGACATTCATGCCGAACCCGCCAGCGATCTCGATCGCGCGGCGGCCTATTCGTCCGGTTCCGATGACGCCGAGCGTCTTGCCGCGCAGTTCGAAACCGCGCAGCCCGGCTTGCGAGAAGTCACCGCGGCGTGTGCGCTCCACCGCCTCGACCAGATTGCGGGCGACGGCCAGGAGCAGGGCGAAGGCATGCTCCGCCACGGTCGAATCGCCATAATCGGGTACGTTCGCCACCGCGACGCCGTGCGCCTTGCACCAGTCCAAATCGACATGGTCGTATCCGGTAGACCGGGTTGCGATCAGCTTTAGACGCGGGAACTGAACCAGCACGTCGGCACCGAGCTGCGAGTTCACGAAGGTGCTTACAATTTCTGCGGAAGCGTAGGGCGCGGCCGTTTGTGGGTCGAGGCGCTCGCGGGTGCATTCGACCTCATGCTCGGGTTCAAGCCTCAGACAGGCCTGGTGTTCCCACTCTTCCGTCTCGAACACGACGACCTTCATCGAGAAGTGTCCGGCTCGGAGGTTGTTCGCGCCGGCGCGGCCTTCAGACTCTGCTCGACTTGGGCAACGTTGCGAAGCGTAGAGACGAAGCTGTCCGGGTTGAGCGAGATCGAATTGATGCCTTCTTCAACCAGAAACGCGGCGTATTCGGGATAGTTGCTGGGGGCCTGGCCGCAGATCCCGATCTTGATGCCCGCGGCGTGCGCCTGGACGATCGCTGCGCGAATCGCACGCTTTACCGCTTCATTGCGCTCATCGAACAGGGGGGCGAGATCGCCCGAATCCCGATCAACCCCGAGCACGAGCTGCGTGAGGTCGTTGGAACCAATCGAAAAGCCGTCGAAGCGCTGCGCGAACTCTTCGGCAAGGAAGACGTTGGCGGGAATCTCGCACATCATGTAGACCTCGAGGCCGTCCCGGCCGCGCTCGAGTCCGTTCTCTTTCATCACGGCAAGCACGCGATCAGCCTCCTCGAGCGTGCGGCAGAATGGCACCATGACGATCACGTTCTCCAGACCGATCCTTTCGCGAACCGTCTTCAGCGCACGGCATTCCAGCGCAAAACCCTCGCGATAGCGCGCGTCGTAGTAGCGCGAAGCACCGCGCCATCCGAGCATCGGATTTTCCTCGTCCGGTTCGAAAACGCTGCCGCCGAGGAGGTGGGCATATTCATTGGATTTGAAGTCGCTCAAGCGAACGATCACGGGGTGCGGGTGGTAGGGTGCTGCGAGCTTGGCAATTCCCAGCGCGAGCGTCTCGACGAAGAAGTCCACTGGGTCATCGTAGCCGCGCGTGCGCTGGCGGATCTCTCGCCGCGCCGCTGGATCGGTCACGCGGTCGGGATGGATCAGCGCCATCGGATGGATCTTGATCAGATTGTTGATGATGAACTCCATCCGCGCAAGGCCGACCCCGCGCGCAGGCAGGCGCCACCAGCGGAATGCGGCGGCAGGGCTGGCGATATTCACCATCATCGCGGTTCGGGTTTCTGGCAGATCGGAAACATCCACCTGCGATGACTCGAATTCCAGGATGCCTTCGTAGACTACGCCGCGATCACCTTCAGCGCAGGAAAGCGTGATGTCCTGCCCGTCAAGCAGCAGTTCGGTGCCGTGGCCCGTGCCGACGATGGCGGGCACTCCCAGTTCGCGGCTGACGATGGCGGCGTGGCTGGTCGTGCCGCCATGATCGGTGATAATGCCGGCGGCCTTCTTCATGATCGGGACCCAGTCGGGGTCCGTCATGCCGGTCACGAGAATGGCACCGTCGCGGAAGGTGTCGATGTCGGCGGCGCTGCGAATGGCACAGACTTGACCCGAGGCAATCGCTTCGCCGATCGCCGAGCCGGTGATGATCGGCTTTCCCTTCGTCTTCAGACGGTAGCTCTTGATTTGGCCGGTTTGCCGGGACGACTGCACCGTCTCGGGCCGCGCCTGAACCATGTAGAGTTCGCCGGTCTCTCCGTCCTTGGCCCATTCCATGTCCATCGGCCGGCCGTAGTGGTCCTCGATCGTTGCGGCCCAGCGGCCGAGCTCCAGAATTTCCGCTTCGCTGAGAACGAAGGCCTGGCGCTCCTTCTGGGTGGTTGCAACTGTCGTGGTGCGCTCGCTCCCGCCGGTCGCGTAGATCATCTTGGTCTCTTTGGCGCCGAGCGTCTTTTCGATGATCGGGGTGTAGCGCCGGTCGTCGAGCAAGGGCTTGAAGACGAGATATTTGTCGGGATCGACCGCGCCCTGCACGACGGTTTCGCCGAGACCCCATGCGGCGCTGATCACGGCGACGCCGGGAAATCCGGTTTCCGTATCGATCGAAAACATCACTCCCGAACCTGCCAGGTCGGAGCGTACCATCCGCTGGACGCCGATCGACAGCGCGACTTCCAGATGATCGAACCCCTGGGTTTCGCGGTAGCTGATCGCCCGGTCGGTAAACAGCGAGGCGTAGCACCGCCGGCAGGCGTCGAGCAGCGCGCGCTCACCGCGCACATTGAGAAAGGTTTCCTGCTGACCGGCAAAGCTCGCCTGGGGCAAGTCTTCAGCAGTCGCACTCGAGCGCACAGCAACACTGATCTCGTCCTGGCCGCTGCGACGGGAAAGCTCGCGATAGGCGTCCCGGATTTCTGCGGCGATCGCCTCCGGGAATTCTCCGTCGAGAAACAGCCGGCGGATCGTTTCGCCCGTTTCATGCAACGAACCCTTTTCACTCTGCAATGCCGCAATGCTGGCGCGCAGCTCCGGCTCGATTTGGTTGGCAGCCACATATTCGCGAAAGGCCGCGGCGGTCGTCGCGAAGCCGCCCGGCACACGCACGCCCTTCTCCTCAAGTGTGCGTACCATCTCGCCAAGCGAGGCGTTCTTGCCGCCGACGATGGGAACGTCGCCCACGTTCAGGGTCTCAAACCAGGCTATGCGTTTTTCCGTCATCGCTGCGCTCCTTGTGCACTCACGGCTGATATAAACCCTATTGCCGACTATCTGCCGCGAAGTGATTTCCGACAGCGAACCTATGACCGCTCTTGCGGCCGCGCCGGCCAGTGACAGACTATTAGTGTGTCCCGGAAAGGACGCAGGGAAGCACCCGACCTTACAGTACCGCGTGGTGCGGGACCCCCGGCAAACCGGCCAACGGATTTCCTTGCTGCTGCCAGACTCGTCATTTCAGACGCGGAGATCGGCGCGCTTGCACGCGATTTGAGATGGCGTTCTGGTAAGGATCGGCCCGCTGCGACGTCTCTTTGATGACGCGCCAATGCGCGTGCCTGTTGCAGATACGAGCAGTGACGAGAGACGTGACGAAGACGGTGTCGCAATTCGGACGCGGGTCGATCGGCGGACGACGTTCGGAATGTGCTGGGGCCGTGCCGTTGCCGGACGTTTGAAAGATCGCAGGACAAAGCGTGAGTTGGCCGAAAGCCCGGCCATTGAAAGTTGTGTGCTGGACGAGGAGACATCGAATGAGGCGAACCATTGCTGCTCTGTCGGCGCAGGAGATTCTTGATTCGCGCGGTTGGCCCACGGTCAAGGTGACAGTCCGTCTGGAGGGCGGTATCGCCGCAAGCGCGTCGGTGCCCTCGGGAGCATCGACTGGCCAGTTCGAGGCCCACGAACTTCGCGACGGCGATGCGGCGCGGTATGCCGGTCGCGGGGTCCTGAAGGCGGTCGCAAATGTCGAACGCGAAATCGCGGGCGCCCTCATCGGTCTGGATGTTGTCCGGCAGCCGGAAATTGACCGGTTTATGTGTGAACTCGACGGAACCGAGAACAAGGCGCGGCTCGGCGCGAACGCCGTTCTCTGCGTTTCGCTGGCCGTCGCTCGCGCTGCTGCTCAGGCGATGGGATTACCGCTCTACCAGTACCTCGGGGGTTCCACCGCCCGGCGTCTCCCGGTCCCCATGATGAACATCATCAATGGCGGCAAGCATGCCGCCAATGGGCTCCAGATGCAGGAATTCATGATCGTACCGCATGGTGCCCCGACATACGGCGAAGCGCTGCGCTATGGCTCGGAAACCTATCATGTCCTGAGGGGGCTTCTGGAAGAGAAAGGCCTGGGTGTGGGGGTTGGTGATGAAGGCGGGTTCGCGCCCCATCTGAAAGACGAGCGTCAAGCGCTCGAGCTGATCGTCCGCGCAATTGAGGTGGCAGGCTATGAACCAGGCCGTCAAATTGCCATCGCGCTGGATCCCGCAGCGACCTCCTTCGTCGAGGACGGCGGTTATGTTCTGCCCGGGCTTGGCGGAGCGCATATGACCAGTGACGAACTTCTGGCCGTCTACGCTGACTGGATTGCCGCATTTCCGATCGTGTCGATCGAGGATGGTTTCGGCGAACAGGACTGGCCCGCCTTTGTAAAGCAGACCCTGGCGATGGGAGACCGCATCCAGATCGTCGGCGATGACCTGTATGTCACCAATTCGCGCTTCATCCAGCGGGGCATTGATGACAAAGCCACGAACGCTGTTTTGATCAAGCCCAACCAGATCGGCACGGTGACCGAAACGGTGGCGGCGATCGAACTGTGTCGGCGAGCGGGACTGCGCTACAAATTCTCCCATCGCTCCGGCGAGACAGAAGACGACTTCATCGCAGATTTTGCCGTCGCGATGACCGGTGGTCAGTTCAAGGGCGGAGCGCCGTGTCGAGGTGAACGTCTCGCCAAGTACAATCGCTTGCTGGAAATCGAACACCAACTCGGCGGCGAAGCCATCTTCTCATCGCCATTTGTCGCATGAGCGCCGCCAGGCGACTGCATCGCCATTGCTGCGCCCTGATGATGCCTGCGAAGCTCGATCGCCTTGGGGCGAGGACTCAGATGCTTGACGATGCGCTTGATCGTGCCGTCCTTTGCGCTGCATCGCGCCCTTCCAGAATGATCAGCAGCTTGCGACCACCGGCGATCACCTGGCGTTGCAACGCGCTGGGCCCGATCTCAAGCGCATGGAGCTTCTCGGCGTAGCCGGGCGCAGATCTGTCCTGCTTGTTCTTGCTCATATCGATCTGACAATCTCTACTAGGGCTTCGTCCTGGGCCGTTTTAGAATGGGCGGCGCGGTCGGCTTTTGGGCAGATTTGGATCACCTGACCGCGAGCGCGACAGCTTGGGAATAAAACCCGGGACGCGCGCCATGTAGGCTCGATAATCCTGGCCGAAAGCGGCGAGCGCCTCGCGCTCCTCGCTCCGGGCGAGACGCACATACATGACAACCAGGACCGGGAACATCGCCAGCGTCAGGACAGTCGGCCATTGGAACAGGAAGCCGAGCATGACGAGGATGAAGCCGTCATATTGCGGATGCCGGACGTAGGAATAGATACCTTCAGTTGCGAGCTTCTCTTGCTTCTGGGCCCGGTAAAGCCGTGCCCAGCCGCTCGATACTATCCAGAAGCCACCGCCGATCAGGATGAAGCTCAGGATATGAAAGGGGCCGAAGTGAGGGTTGGCTTGCCATCCGAACAACTCCTCGAGCAGATGGCCGGCGTCATGCGAGAACCAGTCCACCTGCGGATAGTTGCTCTGGAGCCAGCCCGAGAGCAGGTAGATGGTCAGCGGGAAGCCGTACATCTCCGCAAAAAGTGCGACGAGAAAAGCACTGAAAGCGCTGAATGATCGCCAATCGCGCTTGGTTTGCGGTTTGAAGAAGCTGAACGCGAAGAAAATGAAGATCGCGGAGTTGAGGATCACCAGACCCCAAAGTCCATAGGCGGCGGATGCGTCGCTATGCATGACAGGTTTCTCCGGAGCTATCGGCGACGGGCGCTGGAATCGGCGACCTTGTGTCCGCTGTGGCGATCGCGGACCGGACTCGCGCCGTTGTTGCTGGTGCGCTGATCATCATCATCACCGCCTTGGCCGCCATGACCTCCGTGTCCACCGTGTCCACCGTGCATAAACATGTGGAGCAGCGGGCAGGCCAGCAAGAGCAAGGCCCAAGGAAGTATGCTGAGCGCGTGAACCCTATGCTCGGCAAGCAGGAAATACCCCGCTATCGCTGCAAAACCGAGGAAGACGATCGGCATCCGCCATCCCCGTCTGTCGGACGCGTGCTTGTGACCTTGCCTCATATCTTGCTCCCACTTTCGGCCTAAGGACGGTCGCCATCAAAGAAAGGAGGCCGCCTCAGCATCATGGACGCGCGGCGGCTCCCCAAATTACAGTCGCTCGGCAGAACAGCACTTGACCCTCATCGAGCACCGTGATGGGGGACCGCTAAAAGTTACCACGAGCACGCTCCATTTTGGCTTGAGAAGCTGCGTGTCAGGAGGCGATCAAGGTCTTCGCCAAACTGGGAGTATGACCCGGCAGATGGTGACCTGACCCCCTGATTTTCCTCCAGTCTCGATTAGAGTCCGGCCCTGATGGAAGGACGGACGAGATGAAGAGAACGAGGTTTACCGAAGAGCAGATCATTGGCGTGCTGAAGGAAGCCGAGGCGGGAGCGAAGACCGCCGACCTGGCCCGGCGGCACGGGGTGTCGGAAGCAACGATCTACAACTGGAAGTCGAAGTATGGCGGGCTCGAGGTGTCCGAAGCCCGGCGGCTGAAGGAGCTCGAGAGCGAGAACGCGAAGCTCAAGCGGCTGCTGGCCGATGCGATGCTCGACCAGGCTGCGCTGAAGGATCTCCTGGCAAAAAAGTTCTGACGCCCGCCGCGCAGCGGGAAGCTGTCGCTCATCTCCAGGCGTGCCACGGAATGAGCGAACGGCGGGCGTGCCGTGTCATCGATGCCGATCGCAAGAGCGTGCGTTACCGTTCCACCCGGGAGGATGATGCCGATCTGCGTGAGAAGCTGCGCGAGCTGGCCAACCAGCGTCGCCGGTTCGGCTATCGCCGTCTGCACATCCTGCTGCGCCGGGAGGGCGTGATGATCAACCGGAAGAAGACCCAGCGGCTCTATCGGGAGGAAGGCTTGGCGGTGAGGCGCCGACGCAGCCGCAGGCGCGCAGTCGGTACGAGAGCACCTGCTCCGGTGCTGGCACTGCCGAACCAGCGCTGGAGCCTCGACTTTGTTCACGACCAGATGGCCTCAGGCCGGCGGTTCCGCGTGCTCAACGTGGTCGATGACGTGACCCGGGAGTGCCTTGCGGCGGTGCCGGACACATCGATCTCGGGTCGGCGGGTCGTGCGCGAGCTGACGGAGCTGATCGCACAGCGCGGCAAGCCGGGGATGATCGTCAGCGACAACGGCACGGAGCTGACCAGCAATGCTGTGCTGGCATGGTGCGGTGAGATCGGCGTGGAGTGGCACTACATCGCTCCAGGCAGGCCCATGCAGAACGGCTACGTGGAGAGCTTTAACGGCCGTATGCGCGATGAACTGCTCAACGAGACGCTGTTCCTGAGCCTCGCCCATGCCCGGGTCGAGATCGCGGCCTGGGTCGAGGACTACAACCGGGAGAGACCGCACTCGGCTCTAGGATACCAGACCCCGGCGGCGTTCGCCGCCGAACTGCAAAGGCAATGGCCTGCTTCGCTACGCCCTACGGGCTCCGCTACGCAGCCCATTGCCTCACCCGCGCGCATGCGCAACAACGCGGCTCGGCTCTAATACCAGCTGGGGGAAAGCTGGGGGTCACGTCAATGACGTCCGTTCATCAGACCTGGTGCGCTCGGTCCTCTTTTGGCGCAAGAAAGAGAAGCTATGATTCGTCTGGTCATCATGGGCGCGGCCCTCATCTTTGCATCGAATGCGGCACATGCTCGGCAAACCGGAGCGCCAAATGAGGCTATCATGGGTGTTTGGGCTAACCCGTCCGGAAGTGTTCGTGTCCGAATCGAGGAATGCGGCACGAAGCTTTGCGGCGTCGTTGTTTATGCAAACGAGAAAGCGAAGGCCGACGCAGCGAAAGCCGGAACCGACGTGCTCATAGGCATCAATCTTTTTCGCGAGTTCTATCGGTACGGCCGGAACAAATGGCGCGGGAAAGTTCTGGTTCCCGATCTCGACAGAACGGTCGGCGGGGAATTGAAACCGATCAGTGCCGACACCCTCCAGGTTCATGGATGTATGTTTGGGCATGTGGGGTGCAAGAACCAGAAATGGACGCGGGTTTCAAACTGATGTGTGTTGCCGGGAGCGTTACAACCGCAGAAAGCACGTTGAACACGATCGTCCCTTTGACCTCTGCCGTTTGCATTGCGGAGTAGGAAAGTGAAGAGGCAGGCTGATTCCCTGCGTCACGACGAAGGGATCGTCGCCGCCTTCTCTCCGTGCATTGTGATTGGTGACCGATAGGTACGCCATATGACTCCTATATGGCTGATGTGTCGGTCACTTATTACTTTAGCGGGCCAATTGATCCTCAAAGCGACCATCCACGACACTGCTGCGAACCGAGACGACCACGCCAACGTTCGCCAATCGCGCTGCAGTGCTCATGGCGTCGTGCCAGATGTACTTGCCAGCTGACCTTGGCGTCCCGACGGCCGACAATTCTGCAAGGTTCGACGGGCGGAGAATGGGCAGGGGGAGGGCTCCGCCCCTCGAACGGCGCCTGCGCGCTGCTGTTTGTTGCCATTATCGCGCGCAGGAACGATCGAAATCAGGGATGCGCGCAGCAACAGCGAGGGGCATCTCCCGACAGCTTGGCTTCGGTCGGCGCTGCTCGCGGTACCTTGCCTTGCTCTCGACCGGATCGTGGGTTGTCGCGGCAGCAAACCGATTTGTGCGAGTGGCTTTCGGCTTGTTCCGAGCTGGACGGCATCTGAGAATCTCCGTTTGCAAAGTCGTTTTTGGTCAACTGCGGCGCGCTTGGGGCTGCCGCAGCGACTGTCCTTGTTGTTTTTGACGTTCTTCAATCCGCGATTCTTACACTTGGAATCTGATCTCTTGGCCTGCGTGGTCTCAAGAGGCCTGCCATGGTCGAATCGAGCATGTCGGTCGTCCCCGACCTTCCGGTGCTGAGCCCGAACGCCTGACATGCATCATTGCTTGGTCCGGATCGTGTCACGGCGGGCAACTGCGCACGGGCCCGGGAGATCACCGGCATTCTCCCCATACGCCGATTTGGCCTGGGTAAAGGCGATTGGAGGTCTGGGAACCTTCCTTCATTCCATGGCTCTGTAAGATTTCAATTTCGGCGCGTCTTTGTTGGCGTAGTTGCCTCCTATTGGGGCAAACAGCACATGACAGTGTCCAAGTGATCAGAGAACGAGATGCAGTCCTGCCCCTTGCCCGGACTTAAAAAGAGGAAGATGCCTTCACTATGAGATACAGATCGTTCTGGCGCCAAGCGCTTGCTGCGGTGGGCCTAGCAGGAATGCTCTTCGCTCCGGTCACAGCCAATGCGGGTGTAATCGATGGTTCTCAGAGCGCGGGTGGTCTCACGGTGTATCTAGGCGTGGTGCCGGCGGCAGTGGTGAAGGGTCATCCAACCGGCCATCCCGAGGCGGAGATGCATGGCGGCACGCCGGCAAGCTCTCACAGCATGCACATCACGGCCGCTGTCTTTGAAAAGGCTTCAGGGGCCAGAATCAGGGACGCGAATGTCACCGCGCATATCCTCGAACCTGGCGGAATACAACGATCGGTTCGCCTGCAACCGATGACTGTCGCGGGCGCGCTGACTTTCGGCGGGTACACAACCTTTGCCCGAGGCATCAATTACCGGATCGGAATTGTCGTGGACCGCCCGCCGCACATGCTACCGTCGCAATCGAAGCAGGCTCCGCACGCGATGCATCGCAAGCCGCCTGTGACGGTGCATTTCACCTATACCCATGACTGAAGCGTATCGCGCCGCAACCGAGCCCGCTGGACAGGTGCGTTCAAGCGACGACGGAGGTCTTCCTCTTCCATGGCGCTCTTGTCGTCTAAAGCGGGTCTGCATAACGACAGCAAACTGTAATTCACCGGAGGCTCAAACGTCTTCAGACGGCGGCGGCAGAAATCCGGCACCGTCAGCGGTCCGGCGCAGGAGGACTTCACAATGGCAGACCCACTCAAAACTCTAGATCAGCACGCTTTACGGTCCCACGCGGGGGCGCCCGCGCAAATCTACGATTCGGGGCTGCGATCCTATATGCTCGGCGTCTACAATTATATGGCCAGCGGATTGCTGCTCACCGGCTTGGTCGCGCTATTCGTGGCCAGCACGGACAGTGTACGCGCACTGTTCTTTGCTGCAACCGGAGCGCCGACAGGATTGGGATGGGTCGCTGTATTCGCGCCCCTGGCGCTAGTGCTTGCCCTGAGCTTTGGCATCAATCGGTTTTCCGAGACGGCGGTCAAGGCCATGTTCTGGAGCTACGCGGCACTCATGGGCGTGTCGCTCGCTACTATTTTCCTTGCTTACACTGGAGTCAGCATCGCCCGAACCTTTTTCGTGGCGGCATCGGCCTTTGCCGCGTTGAGCTTGTGGGGCTATACGACCAAGCGCGATTTGTCCGCGTGGGGATCGTTCCTGATCATGGGGGTGTTCGGCCTGATCATCGCCATGCTCGTCAACATGTTCCTGAAATCCTCGGTGATGGACATGATCGTGAGCGGCATTGGAGTTCTGCTGTTTGCCGGGCTCACGGCCTATGACACCCAAAAGATCAGGAATATCTATTCTGAGGTTAGGGGCAGCGACTTCCGCGGCAAGGCGATCGTAATGGGTGCACTGACGCTGTATCTCGATTTCATCAACCTGTTCCTGTTTCTGCTCCGCTTCATGGGTGACCGCCGATGACCATACCCGCTGGCAGCTCCAACGCGCGCGGTATTCTGGTCCGAGGTCCTGGTGTCGGCGAGCACGGCACATTTAGCCGGAGGTGCAAGGCGTGAAATCTCCCGCGGACGGAAGTGACACGCAAAAAGGCAATCGACGCCCGGATGAACGGAGGCAGTGCATGCACGACCCGGTACTGATGGCACAAATCATTGGCGGTGCGGGCTTCGTTGCTGCGCTCGACCAGTCAGGCGGTTCGACGCCGACTGCGCTGGCAAACTATGGCATCAGCGCTCACGATTATTCCGGTGAAGAGAAGATGTTCGCCCTCATCCATAAGATGCGGAGCCGGCTCATTACCGCTCCGTCGTTCGATGGCCGCAAGATCCTGGGTGCGATCCTGTTCGAGAAAACGATGGATGGCGAGGTGGACGGCACACCCGTGCCGGACTTGCTCCGGCAGCGTGGCATCGTGCCCTTCGTCAAGATCGATCGGGGTCTGGAAGACGAAAAGGATGGGGTTCGGCTCATGAAGCCGATTCCGGCTCTCGAGACCTTGCTTGTCCGCGCAAAGGCCAAGGGCGTTTTTGGTACGAAAATGCGTTCGCTGATCAACGAGGCGTCCACCGGAGCCATTGGCGCTATTGTCGATCAACAATTCGACATCGCAAATCAAATTCTGGATAAGGGCCTGATGCCAATCGTCGAGCCGGAGGTGAACCTGAAAAGCAAGTCGCGCGCGGAATCCGACGCGATACTCCTTGGCGCACTAGCGAAGGCACTCGATAAGCAGCCAATTGGTCGCCGGGTGATGCTCAAGCTTTCCATGCCAGCAGCGCCAGACCTATTTGCGCCGCTTGTGGGACATCCCAGCTGTGCGCGGGTGTTGGCGCTTTCTGGCGGGTATTCGCAAGAAGAGGCTTGCAACGAGCTGGCGAAAAATCATGCGCTTGTGGCAAGCTTCAGCCGTGCGCTCCTGCAGGATCTACGCGCCGGGATGGATGACGAGGAATTCAATCGCGTGCTCGCCGAAGCCATTGAGCGGATTTACCGCGCGTCGACCGTGAAGACGGCCAAAAACCCGGTGTGAATTTTTCGAGAGCTGCCAGCGTGGGCTGCATTCGCCTGTTCCCGCTTACGTTGACCTCGGCCGCCGTCATCCGCGATGATGTCGGCGCCGGGCGAGTCGTACCGGCACCAGCTTTCGCAAAAAGTTTCGAGATCGCCGCGGTCGCCCGCTTCCGCAACGAGGGTCCGTATAAAGGTCTGCGAGGGACAGTGGGTCTAGTGGGTGATACGGTCGTCGCCTCCCCGGCGCGCCTCGACCGCGTAACCCGGTGCGCTGAATGAAAAGCGCAGCAGCAGTCCTATCGTGCCGCGTAGCCGTTTGCCGGGATCCTGGGTGACCAGGTGGAAGGGAAGCGAATTCAGCCGGAGAAGAAGCGCATAGACGTTCCACCCGATGTCGGCGACCGCGCTCCGCGACGATTCTCTGGAAAGCCCTGCTTCGAGCAAGGCCCGATAGGCCGCGGCGGTATAGATGGCTAGCTCCACCATGAGGCGATTGCCTGCGCTCGGAAGTTGACCAAGATCGGACAAGGGGCGCAGTTCCTTCGCCTGTGGCTCCAGGTTCGCGAGGAACAGATCAATCTCATCCGGCAACCAGCGCAGCCACACGCCATCTAACCGCTCGAGAGTTCTCGTTTCGAGCACCTTGCGCGCCGACCTGCTCAGCCTCCAGCGGATCAGCCGACGGACAGGGCGCCAGAGCATATTCACACCGTCATGGCTCGCTTCTGAGATCGAGCGTCCGTAGTCTCAGCGCATTGCCGATAACCGACACCGAAGAGAGGCTCATCGCGGCTGCCGCGATCATCGGGCTCAGCAATATGCCAAACCAGGGGAACAGCACGCCAGCGGCAATCGGCACGCCGAGCGAGTTGTAGGCGAAGGCGAAGAACAGATTCTGCCGGATATTGCGCATGGTTGCACTCGAAAGCCGGTGCGCCTGGGCCAGGCCTTCGAGATCTCCGCGCACAAGGGTCATGCCGGCGCTTTCAATCGCGACATCGGTGCCGGTTCCCATCGCCACCCCAACATCGGCCGCGGCGAGCGCAGGCGCATCGTTGATCCCGTCGCCCGCCATTGCGACAGTCTTGCCTGCCGCCTTCAATTCACCGACGATGCGGTTCTTGTCCGCAGGCGAGACATCGGCATGGACCTCGTCGATCCCCACTTCGTTCGCCACGGCGCGCGCGGTTGCCTCGCTGTCGCCGGTCAGCATGACCACCCGAATACCTGCTGCGTGGAGACGGCCGATGGCGCGCGCGCTGGTCGGCTTGATCGGATCGGCGACGCCGATCAGCCCGGCCGGCTTGCCGTCGATGGCGACGAACATCACCGTCCGCCCTTTCGCTCGGGCGGTTTCGGCGGCGTCGGCCATGATCGGGTCATAGGCACCGACCCGGCGCATCATCTTTGCGTTGCCGATCGCGACGCGTCGCTTGCCGACGCTTGCCTCGATACCTTCGCCCGTCACGGAGGAAAAATCGCTCGCCGCCGCGAACTTGTGGCCGCGCGCGCGAGCGCCCTTGACGATCGCCTCGGCGAGCGGGTGTTCACTGCCGATTTCGGCGGCGCCCACCAGGCGCAGCATCTCCGATTCATCGATGCCCTGTGCAGGTTCGACCATGACCAGCTCCGGTCGGCCTTCGGTCAGTGTCCCGGTCTTGTCGATGACGATGGTGTCGACCTTTTCGAAGGTCTCGAGCGCCTCGGCATTTTTCACCAGGATACCGTTTTGCGCACCCTTGCCGGTCCCGGTCATGATCGACATTGGCGTGGCGAGGCCCAGGGCGCAGGGGCAGGCAATGATGAGTACGGCTACGGCATTGACCAGGCCATACGCGAACGCCGGTTCCGGCCCCCAGACCGCCCAGGCAGCGAAGGTAAGTATGGCGATGCCGATTACCACGGGCACGAACCAGCCCGCGACAAGATCGGCCAGACGCTGGATCGGCGCGCGGCTGCGCTGCGCCTCAGCCACCATCTGCACGATCTTGGACAGCATCGTGTCCTTGCCCACGCGTTCCGCAGTCATGACAAAGCCGCCGGTCTGGTTGACCGTACCCCCCGTCACCTCGTCGCCGATTGACTTTTTCACCGGTAGCGGCTCGCCGCTGATCATCGATTCATCGACGCTGCTCGAGCCTTCAAGAATACGGCCGTCGACGGCGATCTTGTCGCCGGGGCGGACGCGCAGGCGGTCGCCCGTCGCGACCTGATCGAGAGCGACCTCACGCTCCGAGCCGTCGGGCATGAGTTTTAGCGCGGTCGGCGGAGCGAGTTCGAGCAGCGCGCGCAGAGCGCTCGATGTTGCGCCCCGTGCCTTGAGTTCGAGCACCTGCCCGAGCAGGACGAGCGTGGCGATGACCGCCGCCGCTTCGAAATAGACCGCCACCCGGCCATCGGCATCGTGAAAGCCGGGCGGGAAGATGTGCGGCGCAATCGTTCCCACGACGCTGAACGCATAGGCGATGGCGACGCCGAGCCCGATCAGCGTGAACATGTTGAGGTTCATCGTCCGGACCGATTGCAGACCGCGCGTAAAGAATGGCCACGCGCCCCAGAGCACGACAGGTGTGGCCAGCGCCAGCTGTATCCATTGCGCCAAGGCCGGTTCGACAAGCTGTGAAAACGGCTGTCCCGGGATCAGATCGCCCATCGCGTAGATGAACAACGGGATAGTGAAGAGCAGACTTATCCAGAAGCGCCGGCTCATGTCGATGAGCTCCGGATCGGGGCCGTCATCGAGGCTGAAGGTTTCCGGTTCGAGCGCCATGCCGCAGATCGGGCACGAGCCTGGTCCTTGCTGCCGGATTTCCGGGTGCATCGGGCAGGTGTATATCGTGCCCTCCGGCACGTCCTCGACCGCCTGCAGATGCGCCCCGCTCAGGTACATTTCGGGATCGGTTACGAATTTCTGCTGGCAGTGCGCGGAGCAGAAGTAATGCCGCGCACCGTCGTGCTCGGCGCTGTGCTTGGCTCCGGCAATCGTAACGCTCATGCCGCAAACCGGATCAATCGCTATTCCTTCGGGCGGCAGCGCGCCGCTGGCAGGGTCGCAGCAGGCCTTGCGATCAGTCATTTGCAACTCCGAACCAACGCCTTGCGAGGCGGTGCAGGGGGACGAGGAGGGCCGCCGCCCAAAAACCGTAGATCAAGGACCAAAACAGACCCGCGAGAACACCGCCGAGTGTCAGCCATTCGAACCCGGGGAGCCAGGGCGACCAGGCGCGGTGCATTTCGAATCCGGAAGGCAGGGCCAAACCGTAAAGAATACAGGCGATAAGGCTGATCATCAGGAACAGGCTCAAAGCCGTGCCCCAGACCAGGATCGCGCGGGGAATGGACAATTGCGTCATGATCGGCTCCTTGCTTCCGGCCGGGCAAATTCGGCGTGCTTCGCGGTTTGTCCCGCTCCGACGGACAGGCTCGTGTTTCGACACCATTCTCCGGTAGCCGAAAGGCGGACATTTGTAAACTTTACCCGGGTAGGGTAAGGAAGAGCGGTGCATTTGGTACGATATGCCCTGAGGCGACGAGGGATCGAGAGATGAAGTTCACCAAGGAAATCGCTCGTCTGCGGCGGGTCGAGGGCCAGGCAAGGGGTGTGATCCGCATGTTGGAAGACGAGCGGTACTGCGCCGATATCCTGCATCAAATCGCTGCGATGGAAGCCGCCTTGCGGGCAACGAGAGTCAAGGTTCTCGCCATTCATGCCCAGGACTGTGTTCAGGAAGCGATCGAGAGCGGCGACAAGGAAACGCAGCGCGCCAAATTCGCCGAACTCGCTGCGCTTTTTGGAAAGGCGGGTCGCTGAGGGCAAAATGCCGGTTGTCATAGCGTTCTGCTTTCCCAGGGCCTCTCCAGTTGGATCCTTGGACAAGGCTTTGAAGGCGTCCTGAGTCGCCTGCCGGTCATCGCTGTCTCTCCAGCGAAGCCATCGAGAGGAACGCGCCGATATAGGCGAGCGTCGATTCCGCGCCTGCATTGGCATTCATCCTGTCTTCGTGAAGGCCATCATGACACAGACCCTTTTCTGGTTCCACGAGCGCGCGGCCAAGATCATTTCGTCCGAAAAACCATGCCATCGCGATATCCGCGCGCTCGCGCCAGAGGGCGGTGTCGGCACCTGAACTGGCGGCGGCGAGGCACCCATCGATCATCGCATGAGCTTCGATGGGTTGCTGATCGAACCTGGACGACAACTGGTGTCTGTGTCCAAAATTGTGCGTACCGACCGGGTGAAAGACCTGTCCATCGTATTGCCAGTCCCAGAGTGCCTGCAGGGCCGATAGTCCAGCCTCCCGCAGGTCAGCCATGCCCAGCACCGTACCGGTCGTAATCGCGGCCTCGGCCAGGCGTCCATTGTCGTAGGCCAGCCCGTCTTCGAACCAGGGCCAGGCAGGTTGCACCGCGTCCCGCCAGCGCTGAAGCAATTCATGCGCCAGGTGCTTGCGCAGCCGCTCCGCTTCCGTCCAGGGAGAGCTGTTGCGCAGCAATGTGTCCAGACCCGTCAAGACCAGGCTCCACGAACGCGGCGAAGCGAGCTCGTGCAGGCGCGGAAGGACCGTTTCAAGAAGATCGCGTCCCCAGATCCGCATCCAGTCCTGAGGGGGCATCGCGATCATGACGCACAGGGCATGAACGGCGCGAGCGCAAGCATCCTCAGCCGCTTCCTCGTCCAGCCAGCGCCGATCATACGTCATGAAGTTCCTGAAATATCGTGCCTGCCGGTCGAAAGCATGATCGAGAAACGCGGCATAAGCGGCGAGAGCGTGTTGCTCTGCGGCGCTTAGCGTGCGCAGGTGGGCCAGACGGCACATTACGGTTACCGCTCGCGCGTTGTCATCGAGACAGTAGCCGTGAGAACGGTCGACGAAATGATGCCGGGCGTGTTGGGCCAGACCCGTATCGTCGGTCAGCGCCAGCAAGTGGACGGTGATCGCCAAGTCGATCATCTTGTGCCATCCTTCACGGCCGCACGCTGAAGCCCGCGCACGCTCTCTGCGTTGCCCGGGTGATCCCGACGACGAGACGAGGCGCTGGTCGTCATCGGCATTTGAGTCGTCCACGATAAGCCTGGATTGTAAGCAATCGATTCGGGTTAAACATGTTAAAGCTTCCTGTAGTGTGGCGCTCTGTTGCAGAAGTTTGAGGTAGGCGATCCTCAGCGAGAATAGTCGTATTGGAAAGCTCGATGGATGATGACCCTGCCACCTCGGCCGCTGTCGGCGACGATGCCTTGAGGCCGATGGACGAAGCCGTCCGACGGGCGCTGGTGGACAGTCATCAGGACATTCTCAAATTCCTGAACCGGCGTCTTCACAGTTCCCACGAAGCGGACGAGGTTCTGCAGCGCTTCATGCTCAGGGCGATCGAACGCGCGGGAGACCTTCGCGAGGCAAAATCGGTCAAAGGTTGGCTTTCGCGCGTTCTGGCAACGACGATTGCCGATTTCCAGCGGACTGTCATCCGACGGCGCAGCAAGGAGATCGGTGTCGATCCGCATGAGCTTGCCGAGAGCAGCCATGCGCACACGCAACCGGAGGTGGATCTTGACCAGACAGTGTGCAATTGCTTTTACCGGCTCCTGCCGACATTGAAACCTGTCTATGCGGAGGTCATCTGGCGCGCCGATTTGCTCGAAGAGCCGCGGGACGAGATCGCGAAAAGTCTCGACACGACGGTCAACAATGTGACCGTCAGATTGCACCGCGCACGTCGTGCGCTGAAGACCCGACTCCTGCAGATGTGCCGCACGTGCATCGAGCATGGCTTTCTCGACTGTGAATGTGCCCATGCAGAGTCCTCGCTTCGAGCCCATGTGGGAGGGTTCTCGGCTGATTAGAGACGGCAGATATCTGTCAGGTCTCGAGCGGTTCTCCGGGGCGTAGTGGCAAGTGGGCTGTCCGGGACATTGGTTGACAATACCTGCCCGGGCGGGAGCAGGAATGTTTTCGCTCACTTGAAACGAACAAGCACCTGGCATGTTGTCGGGACGACGGCGGCCGCTCATGGGAAGACGACACCGAATCTCGATAAATCTCCTGCACACCGACTGTCTGACCCATCACCACGGTCGCTGCTTCGTGGCGGGTGTTCTGTCCGCATCACTACGAAGGGCTGTCGTTGACGCGTTGACGACCCGCCGACGAAGATTCCGGCCGGGCTGTTTCATTGCGCCACGCCTTTAGTGCTGCGGCGATTTGTGGGACGACACTGATTGCGTTGGATGGATGCGCGATGGTGTCGGTACTGACGATCCGGCCGGTGCCCGCCGCCTGTAGTTTCCCAAAGGCATCGCCTGCCAGTATCGGATGGACGACGATCGCGATCGGCGCTGCGGCAGCTGCTTCCCGAAGAATGTGCACCGCTTCGATCATGGTGCGCGCGCTCGAGGCGATGTCATCAATGATCACCGGTGTAAGGTTGGATAAATCGGGCAGATTGGCGGCGGAAATACTGACGTCATAGTCGCCCCTGCGCTCCTTGCGGAGAACTGCGTAGCGAGCGCCGGCGAGGCCGGCGATCTCTTCGACCCACTGACCGCTTTCCTCGTCGGGACCGACAAGGACCGGATTGGGAACTTCCTGGCGTATCCACCCGGCGATTGCGGGCGCGGCCTGAACCGCAATGGCCGGAATGGAATAAACTGCGCCGAGGTCCGAGTGACGATGAAGGTGCGGATCGACGGTGATGAGCGCATCAAACGTGCGCGAGAGTAGGCGCGCGAAAGTGACCGAAGTTACGGCTTCGCCTTCATTGAAGGCCTTGTCCTGGCGCATATAGGCCAGATAGGGCGCAACGAGGACAACGCGGCGCGCGCCCATTTCGCGTGCCTTGTCGGCTGCGAACAAGAGAGCCAAGGCCTTGGTATCGGGCCGATCGAGCGTGCACAGCAGAACGACGTCTCGCTCACGGACGGAGGACAACAGACGCACATAGCTCTCACCGTCCGGAAACTGGCGCCAGACGATTTCTCCAAGCTCCATGCCGGTCTCGGCACACAAGTGAGCCGCCATGTCGGGCGAGGCGCTGAGCGAGAACAGGACCGGATTCATAGGCTTGCCAATCGGATGGCGTCGGGATTGGCGGCGGCGAAGGCCAGCGCGTAGTCCAGTTCGCCGCGGCTCTCCGCGTGAACGGTGAAGATCGGCTCTCCCCGCGCTACTGTCGCACCCAGCTTCACATGCAGCGATATACCTGCCGATTTGGATCGCGGTGCACCCGCCAACTTGGCAACACGCGCCAGCGTCCGATTGTCGAATGCCGCCACCCTGGCACTGCGAGGTGCGCTGATCGTATATCGCAGCGGTGCGGTGGACGGTTCGGAAAAGCCCCCTTGAGCTTCGCAAATCGCCATGAACTTGTCGAGCGCCCGGCCGTCGTCGAGGATCGCGCTCGCCTGCGCACGCCCCCGCCCGGGCGGTCCGCCGGCGAGGTCGAGTATTCTGCCTGACAGATCAATCGACCGCTCGCGCAGGTCCGCCGGAGCATCGGGAGCTCTGCGAAGGACGGCGAGAACATCGTGCGCCTCGAGCGCTGGCCCGATGCCCGACCCCACCGGCTGTGTTCCGTCGGTCAACACCGGGGTCACCGAGAGATGGAATTCCGCCGCGACCGCGACCAGATGCGCGCTGAGCCTGGCTGCTTCAGCTGGTGAGCGCACTTTGGCAGTTGCGCCCACGGGTAGATCGAGCAGGACATGCGTCGCCCCGGCCGCGAGCTTCTTGGACAGGATGGACGCGACAAGTTGGACTTCACTATCCACATCGAGCGCGCGCTCGACTCCGATCAGGATGTCGTCAGCCGGGCTCAGGCGCACATTGCCGCCCCAGACGACACATCCGCCCTCACGCTCGACCACGCGCCGCATCGCTGCCAGATCGAGATTGACTGGCGCCATCACTTCCATCGCATCGGCCGTCCCTGCCGGCGAGGTGATGGCGCGGGAAGAGGTTTTGGGCATGGTGAAGCCGGCAGCGGTGACAATCGCCACAATGAGCGGAGTGGTGCGGTTGGCCGGGAGCCCGCCGACGCAGTGTTTGTCCAAAACCAGTTCATCGGGCCAGTCGAGCCGGTCACCCGCTTCGAGCATGGCACGTGTCAACGCCGCAGTTTCTCTCACGTCGAGCGGCTGCCCGGCAAAGGCGGTCACAAATGCGGCGAGTTCCACGTCGGAATAGCGGCCGGTGGCGATATCCGCGACGATCCGCGCAAGCCGGTCCTGCTCGAGACGATGGCCGTAGATCTTGGCGCGCACATCGCTCATCGAAGCGAGTGGCTGCGGATGACGCACCTCAATGACATCGCCATCGCCAGCATGAAGCTGGCGCCAAAGAGCGTTCGGCAATCCGACCTCGTCGGGGTCGAGCAGGCCGTTTGTCGTGAAAAAGAGCGTTGCGAGTGCGCGGCGGCCTCCCGCATGGACTTCCACGCGCGTCCGCGTCGCGAACCCTTCCGAACGGGCGACTGGACAGTCGGCGTGCATGAACACGATCGCTTCGCCGCCGGTCTCGATGCCGAGGCGTCGGACGCGCAGGCCATGAGGCGCCACTGGCTGGTCGGTAAGCATCTGAGGCCCGCTCGCCCTCACGCGAGCACCACGCGCTCGCCGTGTTCGGGCACCCGCGCCTCCCACCCAAGCCGTTCGGTGATGCAACGGCGAAACATATCGGAGGCCTCCGGCTCACCGTGAGTCACGAATGTCTGGATCGGCGGATCCTCGAAGCCGCCAAGCCATCGCAGGAGTTCGCCCTGGTCGGCATGGGCAGACAGCATGTCGAGAGTGGCAACCTCTGCGCGCACAGGAATGAACTCTCCGTGGATCTTCAGTTCGCTGGCACCATCGCGCAGGGCTGCGCCCCGTGTCCCGCCAGCCTGGAAACCGGCCAGGAGGATCGAGTTGCGGGGATCGGGGGCATAAGCTTTGAGATGATGCAATATCCTTCCGCCTGTCGCCATCCCGCTGGCCGCGACAATGATTTTGGGCATGGGGTCGCGATTGAGGCGCTTTGAGTCTTCGACGTCACGGACGTATTCGGCAATGCCGCAGGCCTCCCGGCACTGCTCTTCTGTTAGGCGGTGCTCTCCAACATGGTCGCAGAAGATCGAACTTGCGTTGACCGCCATCGGGCTGTTGAGGAAGATCGGTACAGGACCAAGCCGTCCGCGGCGACGCAGCTGGCTCAGATGAAACAGCAGCGTCTGCGCGCGTCCGACCGCAAATGACGGGATGATGACGCTTCCGCCGCGCCCGATGGTGCGGTTGATGACATCTTCCAACGCGGTTTCGGGGTCGGTCTCGTCATGGTGTCGGTTGCCATAGGTCGACTCGACGACGAGATAGTCTGCTCGCGGAACGCGCACCGGATCGATCATCGTTGCTGCGGAGTAGCGGCCGATATCGCCCGAAAAGACGATCCGCTTGCCGTTACAGTTCAGTTCGATGCTGGCCGCCCCGAGAATATGCCCCATTGGCCGGAAGATCGCGCTGCAGCCTTCGGCAACTCTCGTCGGTTCGTCGAAGCCGGTCGGAGCGAAGGAGGTAAGCGCCGCCTTGGCATCGCGTTCGGTATAGAGCGGAAGAGCCGGCGTGTGTTTGCTGAACCCGCGCTTGTTGGCATAGCGCGCGTCCGCTTCCATGAGATAGCCGCTGTCCGGGAGCAGGAGCTCGCACAGCTTGAAAGTCGCGTGCGTGCTGATCACGGGGCCACGGAAACCGTCGCGGACAAGCGCCGGAATAAAACCCGAATGATCAAGATGAGCATGCGTGAGGAGAACGGCATCGATATCGGTCGGCGCTATGGGGAGGGGGTGGCGATTGCGCAGGCGTAGCTGCTTGAAACCTTGGAACAGGCCGCAGTCGACAAGGATTTTGCAGTCGTCGGTCTCGACGAGATATTTCGATCCGGTGACCGTACCGGCACCGCCCAGAAAAGTAAGTTGCAATGTCATTGGCGCCTTCCTCGGGTGTGGAGCGGCACACCGCGCCGCTTGATGGATACAGACGCGCTCGCTCGACTGTAATTACAACGCGACTGCCCCGCGTCGATTGCTCTGCCGCATTTGTCCGTGCCTGTCTGGGCGTTGTCGGCTGCTCAACCGCTGGAATGATCCTGTTTTGACAGGAGGGGCAATGCGCCAACGGTATGCTGCGGGTAGCACAGCATCACGCAGGAATCGGGCTCGCCGTGGGGCTCCGATCGCTTTCTCCGGACTCCGCTACGCTGCTGCCGATACCTTCCATTCGCGTCCTTTTGAGGAGCAGTGCATTCACGGCCACGAGCGCGGAGCTCCCCGACATGGCGATGGCGGCGACCGCCGGGCTGATGATCAGCGGGTAGAGGACCCCCGCCGCGACCGGAAAGGCAATGACATTGTAAGCGACAGCCCAGAACAGGTTCTGGTGCATCTTGCGCAAGGTTGCTTTCGAAAGAACGATCGCGCCGACCACGTCATAAGGATCGCTGCGCATAAGTACGACATCGGCGCTTTCCATAGCGACATCGGTGCCGGCCCCGATCGCAAAACCGACATCGGCCTGGGTCAGCGCGGGCGCATCGTTGATTCCGTCTCCAACCATGCCCACGCGCTTGCCCTGGGCCTGCAACTCCTTGACTTTATCGGCCTTCTGGCCGGGCAGGACGTCGGCGAGCACGGTGCCGATGCCCAGCTGTGCCGCCACGCGCTTTGCCGTGCCCTCATTGTCGCCGGTCAGCATTGCCACTTCGACCCCGCGCTTGCGCAGCGCCGCGACCGCCGCAATGGCGGTGGGGCGCGGGGCGTCGGCGATGGCGATCAGACCGACCAGATCGCCCTTGTGCGCGACGTGAACGACTGTTCGTCCGGCACCCTTCAGCTCATCCGCCGCCTCGGACAAGGTGCCGAGTGGGACGTTCTCCTCGTCCATCAGTCGGCGATTGCCGAGCAGCACCGTGCTTCCGCCCACCAGCGCCTCTGCGCCCATGCCTTCCCGGTTATGAAAGTCGCGGACGTCGTCGAGCGCGAGATCGCCTGCGCGGTCAAGGATGGCGAGTGCGAGCGGGTGTTCCGAACCACGCTCGACCGCGGCGGCGAGCCGCAACACATCCTCGTCGGATCGGCCTTCCGCAGCGACGATGTCGACCACATGCGGCTGCCCCATGGTTAGCGTGCCGGTCTTGTCGAATACGATGACGTCGAGTTTGGTCGCATCCTCGAGCGCGCCGGCATTCTTGAACAGGATGCCGTTGGTCGCGCCGAGCCCGGTCCCGACCATGACCGCCATCGGGGTCGCGAGTCCCAGAGCATCCGGGCAAGCAATGACGAAGACGGTTATTGTCAGCGTGACGGCGAACAGCAATGGCGCGCCGAGCCACCAGAACCATGTCGCAAAGGTCGCCAGTCCGATAAGGATCGCGATCAAGACCAACCACTGCGACGCGCGGTCGGCAAGCAGTTGCGCCGGGGCCTTGGAATTCTGCGCTTCCTGGACGAGCTTGACAATTTGGGCCAGCGCGGTGTCGGCACCAACTTTGGTTGCCTTGTACCGGAAGCTGCCGCTCTTGTTGATCGATGCGCCGATGACTTCGTCGCCGACCGCCTTGTTGACCGGCATCGACTCGCCGGTAAGCATCGATTCATCGATTAGCGAGGTTCCTTCGACGATTTCCCCGTCGACGGGTATCTTGTTGCCAGGCTTGATAATGATCGTTTCGCCCACCTGGACTTCGGAGGTGGCGATCTCCACTTCGCGGCCATCGCGAATGACGGTCGCCATCGGCGGCGCGAGATCGAGCAGTGCGCGTATCGCCTGCGACGCCCCGGCGCGCGCGCGCATTTCGAGCCAGTGGCCGAGCAGGATAAAGACCAGCAGGACCGCGACTGCCTCGTAGAACTGCACACCGGGAAAGAGGAAGGTCGAGCCGACGCTGAAGAGATAGCCTGTTCCGACCGACAGCACGACAAGCACTGCCATGTTGAGGATTCCGTTGCGCAGCGCGCGCCAGGCGGCGACGAAGAACGGCCAGCTGGGATAGATAACCGCAGCGCTCGCGAGGAAGAACAGCCACAGATCGAGGCCCAACCCGAAAGGCGGAGCAGGCGGCGTGAACATGCCGCCCATTGGCGAATAGACAAAGATCGGAATGGTAAAGAGGAGAGCCACCCAGAACCGGTTGCGCATGTCACGGACCATCGCTTGCATGTCGGCACCGGCGCCGTGTCCCATTTCGTGCGCCATGGCATCCTGCGCGTGCGCCTTGCTGGCAGCCGCAACTCTTTCGTGGCCGGCATGAGCGGATGGTACCGGGTCGGGCCCTGGCTTGCAGACATGTCGGGGATGGACCGTGCCGCGACAGCGGAACCCGCAGGAGAGCACGGTCCGGCGCAGCTCTTCCTCGCTCGTCAAACCCCCGTCAAAATCAACCGTAACGCTTCCCGAAGCCGGATTGGCGACAGCGCGACTGACGCCGTCCTCGGCTTCCAGTTGTTTCTCTACGCCGAGATGATCGAGTTCCTCGAAGAGGCCGCCGACCTCAAGCGTCACTTTTGCCAAAACAACCTCCAGAAGATTCTTCGTTCTCTCGTCCGGCAGCGTACACTGCGGATTCATTGCTCGCTTGGCAAAGACGCTTGAACACCGAGGGAATTACACCGTGAGTTCGGATTCGCTCTTTCACGGTATCGCGGCGCAACCAATTGGCTCGCCGCGTCGCTCGGGATCGGTTCAAACGGTGCGCGCCGCGAACAGATCGTTGCGGCGCTCATTGACGATGGCACGTGCAGCTTCCTCGGGGAAGCCGATGCCGGTCAGGAGTTCTTCGCACAATTGCAGACTAGCCTCAACGGTGTCGGGTACCGTCCCCGATGCACCGAGTGCTTGCAGCCGGCGTGCATGCTCCGCATCTCGGGCTCTTGCGTAAATGGGCACATGCGGCCAGAGCTGGTGAACCGCGCCGACAACATGCTCGGCACTCCCGGGCGCATCCATAGTGGTCACGAACGCCGCAGCGCGCTCGATACCAAGATGCGGAAGAAGATCCGGCTGACTTGCATCGCCAAAGACAACCGGCATTCCCTTCGCACGCTGACGTGCGATGACTTCGGCATCGGTATCGAGCGCGACATAACTGATGCGCTGAGCGTCTAGCAGATCAGCCAGAAGATGCCCAACCCGGCCGAAGCCGCCGATAATCACATGGGCTTCCCCTGTAATCCCGAGGTCGGCAGGTACGAGGGTGCCATTCTCCCGCTTCTCTAAAAATCGGCCCAGCAGGCGGCCGGCGGCGGAAAGGGCCGGGGTGAGAAACATCGTCAAGATAACCACCATAAGCATGAACTGACCGACAGTTGGGTCCAGCACGCCGACCGCAAGCCCGGCAGCGAGGATGACGAATGCAAATTCGCCGCCTTGGCAGAGCAGGACCGCAGTCTCCGCAGCGACGGCTGTGGGCTGCCGGAACGCTTTCGAAACCACGAACAGGGTCCCAGCTTTGAGTGCGACGAGGCCAATCACTGAAAGTACGACCCAGCCTAGCAACTGCCAGACGGCACTCACGTCAAGGCTCATGCCGACGGACATGAAGAAGAGGCCCAGGAGTAGGCCCTTGAAGGGCTCGATATCACTGGCCACCTGGTGGCGGTACTCGGTGTCTGCGAACAGCAGCCCAGCAAGAAATGCGCCGAGGGCCATCGAAAGGCCCGCCTGTGCCGTGAGTGCAGCGGTTCCAAGCACAATCAGCAGGACGGCGGCCATAAACACTTCGCGGCTGCCGCTGCCGCCGACGAACCGCAACAGCGGCCGTATAGCAATGCGTCCGACGGCCAGAATGGCGGCGATAATGATAGCAGCCTGAAGGATCGCCCGTGTAGCGGCTCCGGCCAGCGACTCGCTACCTTCTGCGCCAGCCACGCCTACGAGAAAGAGGACGGGGACGACGGCGAGGTCTTGAAACAGGAGGATACCGAACGCTGTGCGCCCGAACCGGGTGCCAAGACGCCCTGTCTCAGTCAAACTCTGCATGACGAGCGCGGTGGATGATAATGCCAGACAGAGCCCTAAAATCGCGGATGCGATCATGGAGTTGCCGAAGGCGTAGGCGATCGCCCCGATGATGGCAGCGGATGCGCAGACTTGCCCGGTGCCAAGACCGAAAACGATCCGTCGCATCCCCCACAATTGCCTCGTCGAGAGTTCAAGGCCGATCATGAACAGCAGAAAGATTATGCCGAGCTCAGCGACGCGACGGACACCGTCGACATCCGCGATAACCACATAGGCGAGCAGTGGCACATCCACGACAATGCGGTTGAGACCGTGCGGGCCAATCAAAAGGCCGGCAAATAGAAATCCGAGGACAGAGCTGATGCCGAGTTTACGGACGGTCGGGATCACCAATCCGGCAGCCGCGAGGAAAACAAAAATTTCCCTCAAGTGGGGAATTTCGTGATCCAACAGTTAAGCCTTTCGAATAGCTGTCATTGCAGCGAGCTGCTCGCACGCTGCCGATCTGCGACCCGGTAACGGTCGTCTCGCTTGTAAATGGGAGTTCGGGATACCCGGACGATAAGGGTCAAGGAACATCAGGAATTTTGAGGTGCGTCATCCCGCATCGCTTTGCCTCCCTCCTCCACCAACAGGAAGACTGTAAACTTTCCCCGATCCAGCGCCACGCCATTCCGTCACTCGGCGAGGAAGCGCTCGGATTTTGCTGTGTCCATTCGCGCGCCGGAGGCGAGCGCCGGCGAACGCCGTAAGAAGAACATCAGAACCATCACGCTCATGATCGCTGCAAAGAAACACCAGACCGATATGAACCAGGTTAGGTAAAAGATGCCGGCAAGAAGAAACGACACGATCGCTGCGATGCCAAACCATCGCACCCAGCGGTGGCTCGACAGAAGAGGGCTTATGCAGGTTCCCAAAATATACAGAGCCATGACGATTTTAACGTAGAAGTGGGGTGATACGTAGTCGATATGTCCCTCGGCAGCTGTAGCCACAATCGGAAGCCGGATGAGGAAATAGAGCAGATAAAGACCCACTGCTGTTCCTCCCGCAACCGCTACCAGCAGCGCCTTGCGGCGCCATTTCACAGGTTCGAGAAAATAGACGGCGAGCGGGACAAAGATTGGCCAGAGTACGTGTGAAAATATCGAATAGGCGTAAGTCAGCACGGTACTGAGAAGCTGCGTCTTGTCAGGGAATGTCAGCCAAAGCGCGCCCTCGATCAATTGCTGAACGCCAAACAGGAGCGGTATCGCTGCATATGGCCGCTCGGCAGGGTTTCGCGCAAGGCGTATGCTGAATGCACCGGTAACCAGCAACGCTGCTCCGGCGGTGAAACTAGCTGTGGCCGAAAAGCACATATTTGACCTTACCCCCGCAAATTCACGCGCTCATTCTCAATCGACCCTCGCACATTCGGCGGGGACCCGTCTCTATCGACACATGCTTGGGAACTTCCAAAGATGCCACACTAAAGTGCGTGCCGCGCGCAGACAAAGATCCCAAACATAAGGCAACCTTGCGTGATCGCGAAGACTGATGTCACGGATAAGGGGACCCACGAGCTCGCGGTTCCAGTGTAATACGTATCCGTACCAAGCGTCTCAATGGGCGCCGGAGGTGCAACGCCCGACAGCAGGGGAGTGCTGGCCCGATCACAATAGCCTTGATCCTTGCCGCGCTTGCGCCGCTCATTGCGGTCCTCGGACTGCTGGTCATGCTTCGTTTGCCTGCCGCCGTGGCGATGCCTATCAGCCTTCTCGTTACCGCCCTTGTGAGCGTCGTCATCTGGCGTGTGCCGGTAATCCAGGTTCTTGCTGCCGCCGCCGAGGGGACGGTGATCGCGGCATCGATCGTCTGGATAGTCTTCGGGGCGATTTTCCTGCTCAAGGTTCTCACGGCAGGCGGAGCCATGACCGTCATCCGGGACGGGTTCACCCGCATTGCCCCTGACCCCCGCGCGCAGATTATAGTCATCGCCTGGCTTTTCGGGGCCTTCCTCGAAGGTGCTGCTGGTTTCGGAACCCCGGCCGCGATCACCGCACCCTTGCTTGTCGCTCTGCGCTTCAGGCCAATGGCAGCCGTGGTGCTTGCGCTGATTGCCGACAGCAGCCCTGTTTCCTTCGGCGCGATCGGCACGCCCGTCGCAATAGGCCTCGCGCAGGGTCTGGAGGAAGACGGACAGGTCGATGCGGCAATCGCGGCCGACGGTGACCAAAGTTTGGAAACCATGCTCGAAGCAGTCGCGGTTCAGGCAGCGATGATAGATCTTTTTGTCGGCAGCCTCATCCCTCTCATCATGATCCTGATCTTCACGCGTTTCTTCGATGTGCGTCAAAGTTGGAAGGCCGGTCTCGCGGCGTGGAAATTCGCCTTGGCGGCCGGCTTTGCCTACACGCTGCCCGCACTTGGCGTGGCGGCAATGCTCGGGCCCGAGCTGCCCGCGCTCATCGGCGCTCTTTGTGGTCTAGCGATCATCGTTCCGATTGCCCGGAAGGGATGGCTTTTGCCGGATGGAGGGCTGAGACCAACTTTAGAGCACGGCGCCCTCGTCGCCTCCCCGATGTCACTCAAGCGTGCCTGGTCACCCTATTTGCTTCTCGCGGTGATGCTTGTCGTTACGCGGATCGAAATCCTGCCGTTCAAGAGTTGGTTGAACAAGGTTTCCATTCAATGGAACGGCATCTTCGGGACAGAGATCAGTGTCTCGGTCGCGCCATTCTACCTGCCAGGCGCCATGTTTGTTGTCATCGCCGTGCTGACGCTTCGCATGCACCGGATGAACCTTGCCCAGGTCCGAACTTCGCTCAATGAGGCTGCCCGAATCGTCGGAACGAGTGCGATGGCACTGGGCGCAGCGGTGCCGATGGTACGCATTTTTATCCAGTCAGGCGTGAACGACGCTGGTCTTCGCAGCATGCCGATGGAGCTTGCCAGCTTTGCCGCTGGCGGTGTCGGGACGAAATGGCCGCTGGTCGCTCCGTTGCTTGGCGCTCTTGGCAGTTTTCTTTCAGGTAGCGCCACATTCAGCAATATGACATTTGCTCTTTTGCAGACGCAGGCCGCTGAGCAGGTCGGCATGCCAACAGTACTGGTGCTCGCCGGACAAATGCTCGGTGCGAATGCCGGCAACATGGTATCTGTGCTGAACGTGGTAGCCGCAGCCGCGGTGGTTGGTCTGATCAGGGAGGAAGGAAGGATCATTCGTTTCACCTTCCTGCCGATGCTCATCTACGCGCTGGCCTCGGGCACGATCATCTTTGCGCTCATGCTGGCGTCGTGACAATGGATCGCGGGCTCCGGCAGTTCGATCACTGTCGCACGGCGCGGGGCTAAATCATGCCGAGGCCACGAACATTATCCGGTAAAAGTGGCCAATAAACTTGCCGCCACTTCACCTAACTCTGAGCCGCTAAATTGGGTAGCGGCATTTTCTTGCTAACCGGCGAGACGGGCGACCTCATCCGCCAACATTCGCTGCGATTGCTGGAAGAACTCCCGAGCGTCCAGGCCTGGCGGAATCGGAGGTAGAAGCGAAACTGTAATGACGCCGGACCGCAGGACAGATCCGGCCGGCCAGAAGCGCCCGGAATCGTGAGCGAAAACAAGCGCGGGCAGGCCAAGCGTACGATACAACAGTTCCACGCCGCGTTTGAAAATGATTGGCGATCCGACCGGTTGGCGTGTGCCTTCTGGGAAAATCAACAGTGATCGGCCGTCGGAAAGAGCATCCCGGCACGCTGTCACCATGCTTCGCACCGAGCCGGTGGTGTCGCCTCGATCGATGATGACCATGGGAGAATATCGAAGATACCAACCCAGAACGGGTATTTTGAGAAGTTCCTGCTTCGCGACTATGGCCAGATCGGGAAATAACACGAGTGCCGCAATCGTTTCCCATGGCGACTGATGATTTCCCAGAATCAAGGCTGGTCTGAGAGGAACATGGCAATCGCCGTGTACGCGATGTATTATACCGGTCCACGCGGCAAGGAGTGACAAGGTCCCTCGCGCCCAGAGCCGCGTAATTCTGCGCACAACTCGCGGAGGTCTTCCGCTGAGCCAGAGAACAGGAATCAGAGGCGCGAAGCTTAGAGTCCAGAGAACCCAGGAAGCTTTGAAAAGCCATGTTCTCAGCGTGAGAATGTGGAAATGCCTTCCATTTTCGTGCCGCGCGGACCCATGCCGAGGGTTCAGATGGGCCATCAAAAGAGACGCGTGCAGGGCACAGGAATTACACAAGCACCTGTTGCACGGCGCGCGGACCTGGCTCGTGGTGCGCGGGCGCGGTTCGAAATCTTCGATGGTGATGATGGCGCACTGGGATTGGCCAACTTGCCGTGTCGACGAGCTGGGTGAAACTTCATGGAAGCTGGAAAGGACGACAAAAGCCGACCTTCCCGAGCGCGTTGCGATATCCGGGCGGCCGGAGATCGGCTTGCTGGGAGGTTTCCGAGCTTCAGAAATGTGTGGAAAGCGGCGGGCCGCAGGCTATGATCGTCCTTATTGCGGCTTTGGTCTCACCGATAAGGGCAACCGGCACAGTTGCGATTCCCGCAGCTCTGACAGGCGCATCATTGCCGCCTGCAAACACTGCATCCCCAAAGAACATCATCTCATCCTTGCGAATGCTGACCACCTCGGCAAAGCGCGCAAGCCCGTAGGCCTTGTCGACGCCGCGCCGTGTAATATCGAGCGAAGTCGCTCCACCGATACGAATCGAAAAGGCTGGCAACTTTGGCTCGAGGAAAGCTTTGAGCCGCTGACGTTTGCGAAGATCGGGATCCCAGCTTCGTTTTTGGTCGAGTGGCGCCTGCTGGCCGAGACCGGAAAAGGTGATCTGCGTACCTCGATCCTCGATCCGATCGCCCCAGCTCTGCCCGGCATCCAATCCGATCGCCGCGATTGCCTGTTGCAGCGCTGCGTAGATCGCGCTGCGCTCAGTTTCAGTCAGTTCATCGGCATAGATTTGCCGCCAGCGGCGCTCATATTGGAAAAACTTGCTTCCGGAAGTGGGCAAGAGAAAGAGCCGGGACAAATCAGCGACATCGGGCAGCCGTCCGAGCAGCTGCTTGTCGAATTGGGGCCAGTCCCCGCCTGAGATGACCGCAACCGCCATATGATCGAGCAGGCTGGCCAGAAGGCCACCCATTTCGGCATCAATCGGCTGCTTGCTTTCAGCCAGTGTTCCGTCGAGGTCAAATATGGCGATCGATTTCATGGACGCTCTTTCAAATCCGAATTCAGATTGGGATAGCCACCGAAAACGAGATGCGCGCGCGCTGGGGTCGCGTTTGGCGCAGATCCGGCGATCTCCAATTCAGCCCTCACACTCGCCCATTCACGACAAGCCGTGGCGCATCTGCGTGCAGGGGATCACTGGAGCCGGCCTGCGAAAAGGATGTCTGTGGTTGGGCCTCAAAGTGGGGTTCCGCTTGTTGTAGCGGGATGGGCCGGTTCGCAACATCGCCAATTATCATGGCATAACGTTGCGCCACCGCCGACCAGGTCATTGTGCGGCCGAGCGCAAAGGCGCGTGCCTCGGTCTGGCGCCGCAAGCTGAAGTCCGACAGGAGGCGGCCGACGGCACCGGCCATCGCCTGCGGGTCGCTGAACGGCACCAGCATGCCGCGGCCGTCCGCCAGCAACTCCTGCGCATGCCAATAGGGAGTCGAGACGACCGGCTTTCCCAGGCCAACGGCATAGGCAAGCGTGCCAGAGCAAATCTGCGCCTCGTTAAGATAGGGCGTGACATAGATATCGCAGGCTGCGAGCAGCTGCAGCAGATCGGGCAGATCGACATAGCGATCGACAAAATGGAGATGGCTGGCAACGCCGAGCTCGTCCGCCAGTTGGCGAAGACTGTCGCGATAGCGCTCCCCCTCGCTCGCGCGCAGGTGCGGGTGGGTTGCGCCGACGACCGCATAGAGAAGATCGGGATTGGTCCGGACCAGTTGCGGCAGCGCGGCGATCATCGTCTCGATCCCCTTCCCAGGTGAAAGCAGGCCGAACGTCATGGCAACCGAGCGCCCGCCGAAGCCAAGTGTGTGCTTCGCGTGCTCTGAATCGGACAGAGCAAGGTCGGGAATACCATGCGGCACAACAGCAATCCGGTCTGTCGGTGCAGCATAGATTTGTTCCACCATCTCACGGCCCTTTTCGGCCATCACGACGAGACGGGCCGAATGCCTAATCAGTTCGGCCATGACCCGTCGCTGATCGTCATCGGGCCTGCGCAGAACTGTATGCAAGATGGTGATCAGAGGTTTGCGAAGCTTGCGCAGGAAGTCCGTGAGATAGGTTCCCGCCGGACCGCCATAGAGCCCGAATTCGTGCTGCAGGAGAACGGCATCGACAAGCGATGAGTTCAGATACTCGGCGGTGTCGATATACCTCCGGGCATTTTGCTGTTCAATTTCCAGACTAACTTCCGCAGGGTAATCATACGCTCCAGCTTGATCGGTGACCGCAATCATGTTGCAACCCATTTTGGGAAAACCCTGCACGATCGCGCCGCGCAAATCCTGTGAGAAGGTGGCGATTCCGCATTGTCGGGGCACATAGCTTCCGACCATGGCGATTTGGGGGCTGGCGTTGACGATTTTGGCTTGATGCATGGCGTATTTTTCGCTCGGTCTGTGTGATAAGGGCGGAAAGCCGTTGCCGATGCTGTCGAGCAAGGTTCGTCCTCTGGATATTGGTAAGGACGTTGGGTGCGACTTTTCCTTACAAAAAGCCCGCGCGGGGTGCGCTGCATGGCAAACTGTAAGAAATCGCGCATGGAATCGTCCCTCTGGACGCTTACTAAGCGGTCCCAAATGGGATGCTACTCATCCGGAGTGCGCGTGGCCCGGTAGCGTTGGATCCGAGATGCAAACAACACGGAGCTGCCAATTTCCCCATATACCGAATGCCCGGCACGGGACGCCCCCCACTCCTCCATCCCGTGCATAGGGAAGGGCGGCACGTCGAAATCCTGGCGTGTCGCCCTTTCATCTGTCGGCGTGGCGGGTGCGGCGCCAAGGGGCATTCTCGTTAGCACTGGCAGGTTCTGGAATAGCCGCATCGACCGCACTGATGGTGCGGCCGGCGCGGCATGAACCTGACAGATCCCATTCCGCTCGCTTACCTGGCGCTGGAATGGACGATCCGGCTTGTCATGCTCGTGGTTGTCACCTCACGGCGCTCGCCGGAGGAAGCCCGCACCTGGCTTCTGTTCGCTCTCTTTCTTCCGATCCCGACGTTTATATTCTATCTCATCGCAGGCCAACCAAAGGCGCCGCGCTGGCGTAGGCGGCGGTTCGTCGAGGGGCAAATCCTGCTTGCGCGCGCGGCCCGGCAAATCGCCCATTCGCGCCACTGCCTACAGCCGGCGGTGTCGAGTCACCTGGAATCAGCCACGCGTTTCGTCGAAAGCCTCAGTCGATTTCCGGTGCTGGGCGGAAATGCGATCCATTTTCTACCCGATTACGAAGGCGTAATTGATCGGCTTGTTGAGGATATCGAACAGGCAAGCGATCATGTTCATGTAACGACCTATATTTTTGCGGATGACGCCAGCGGCGAACGGATTATGTCGGCGCTGCTGCATGCCGCGAAGCGCGGGATCGATTGCCGCGTGCTGATCGATGCGATGGGTTCGTTTTCCTGGGCATCGTCCGTTACGCGCAGACTGGAGTCGGGAGGTGTCGCAGTCGCTCGGGCGTTCCCCGTCGCATTTCCAGGTTTGGGCAGGGTACGTGCGGATATTCGCAATCATCGCAAGATGGTCGTGATCGACGGGCAGGTGGGCTATATCGGTTCGCAGAATGTTATCGACAAAAAGGCGTCCTCGGGCCTGATCAACAAGGAACTTGTGCTGCGCGTCGAAGGACCGATTGTGCTCGAACTGCAAGCGGTCTTTACCGCCGACTGGTTTCTCGAACGAGGAGAGGTGCTCGACCGGAGCCAATTTTTCCCACATGGGCGCGCCAAGGGCAAATACGCCGCTCAGCTTCTGGCGAGCGGTCCGGAATATCCCTTGGCGGGCGCAGGTCCGTTAGTGGTTGCCCTGGTTCATGGCGCACGGCGCAGTGTCACTTTGACGACCCCATATTTCATTCCGGATGAATCGCTTCTCCAGGCTCTGAAAACAGCCGCGATGCGCGGGGTCGAAGTCCGGATCATTCTTTCGCATGCTAGCGATTCCTGGCTCGTAGGCTTGGCGCAGCGATCCTATTATGAAGAATTTCTGAGCGCCGGGGTCGCGATCTATCTTTACCGCGAGGGGCTGCTGCATGCCAAACACATCAGTATTGACGACGAGATCGTCCTCATCGGATCGCTCAATCTCGACATGCGCTCCTTTTATCTCAATGCCGAGGCCAGCCTGGTTTGCTACGATCGACAGGTTGCTGTCGATCTCAGGATGGAACAGCAGCGCAATCTGGCCGTTAGCGATACGCTCAGCCTCGAGGCGTGGAGGAGGCGGTCGTTCCTCGCGACTCTGGCGCAGAACATTGCACGGCTCTTCGGCCCGCTCCTTTGAACGCTTCACCACCCCCGCGCGGAGCATTGGCGGAGCTTCCTTGGCAGTGATTGCTCGTAATTAGCCTTGTCGATCAGGGTGCGCGCAGCCAGTATGCGGAGCGCAGAGCTTGTCGCTTACCGAAGTCTGCGAGCGCATCCTGGATCCGGCATGCTTGCCCGGCCTGCCCGTTCTGGGAGGTCGAATATTGCCGACAGCGCCAAACGCTCGCGGGTTGCGCGCCCCTTTCAGCGCGGTCGCCTCGGTGAAGAAAGCGCCCACATCGCACCAATTCTCAAAACCTGAAAATCGCCGCGCACGCGGCGACCGCATTCAATCTGCCATTCCCGGATAATGACTGGCCGTCCAGGCGCACCGGCCTTGAAGCCATACTACCTTGGAGCGATGTCCTGTAATAGATCGCCTTTGGCGGCGTCTTTCGAAAGTCATCCAGCAAGGTGGGAGCCGAAATGCGCAGATCCAAACAAGTCCATGCCGTACTTGGCCGGCGTTTGCTCACGATTCTGGCTCCGTTGCTTCGACGGCTCGTCAAACGGGGCGAACTCGTGCTGATCGACGCCGCAGGCAACCGGATGACTTTCGGCACGCCGCAGGATAGTCCGCGAGTGACCGTACAGCTGCACAGGCTTGACCTTCCGCTGCGCCTGCTCATCAATCCCTCGCTGACGCTTGGCGAAGCCTACATGAAGGGAGAATGGACGATCGAGGAAGGCACGCTGCGCGACTTCCTGTTTGTTGTCTCATCGAACCTGACCGCGCTCGATGAAGCGCCTTTGGCGCGCCTGCGCACGAAGCTGGGGCGTTTGACGCATGTCCTGCGGCCCATCCGCAAGGCCAAGGCCAAAGCGAATGTTGCGCACCATTACGACCTATCGAGCGGGCTCTATGAAATGTTCCTCGACGAGGATTGGCAATATTCCTGCGCCTATTTTGGCGAGGATTGTGACACGCTCGAGGATGCGCAGGCTGCGAAGCGTTCGCACATTGCAAAGAAACTCCTGCTCCAGCCAGGGCACCGGGTTCTCGATATTGGCTGCGGATGGGGCGGACTAGCGATCGAACTGGCACAGAACTGCGATGCGCAGGTGACGGGGATCACCCTCTCGGAGGAACAGCATCGCCGCGCTGGGGACCGCGCCCGCGAGCAGGGCGCCGGTGATCGCGCAGCGTTCAAACTGGCCGACTACCGCGAAATCGACGAGCAATTCGATCGCATTGTGTCGGTGGGAATGTTCGAGCATGTCGGGGCGGCGAGCTTCGGTACCTTTTTCGAGGCGATCAAGCAGAACCTGGCGCCGCGCGGAATAGCCGTCGTACATTCGATCGGCCGCATGGAACCGCCTGGCGGGCGCGACCCGTGGATCGACAAGTACATCTTTCCGGACGGCTATGTTCCCGCCCTGTCGGAAACACTCGCGGCCATCGAGCGCAGCGGCCTTTGGGTGACCGATATCGAAATATTGCGCCTCCATTACGCAGAGACGCTGCGCCACTGGTACGAGAGATTCCAGGAGCGGCGCGCCGCGGCGCACGCACTTTACGACGAACGCTTCTGCCGGATGTGGGAATATTATCTCGCTGCCTGTGAGATGATGTTCCGCAATGGAACCCTGATGGTGTTCCAGGTGCAGCTTGCCAAGGAGCGCGACGCCGTTCCCCTGACGCGCGACTATCTCTATTCCGATCGGCGGAAGGGGCATCCGCACTGGGCGGATGAGGCGCTCAACGAGCGCGTCGAAGCCGAAGCCGTCCCGTTGCGCGTGGGCGAATGCGTATGACGCGCAATCCATCATTAGCGACTGAATCGCGCGGCGCGCAGCTCGGGATCATGAAGCGGCTGCCGGTCGAATTGCATCCCGATGCATCGAGGGTCGTCATTCGGCCGTTCTTCCCGGCTGACGATCCCCTTGCCCTGACCGTGCCGGAACGCTCGCGGCTGCAGCGGATCGCAGACAGGGTGCTCTCGATGGAAAATGCAGCCGTCTCGGCCTACCTTGCGCAGACATTGCTTCCCTTCGAAGACCGCAGCTACTCCGTCGAGAAACTCTTGCTGGCGCGCTTCGAGGAGATCAACGGCCGCATCATCGGGAAATGCTCCGCTACGCGTGAACAGGCGTTGCTCATCGGCGCGTTCTTTCACCAGGAATATTCCTACGAGGCGGCGGCGCTTTTTAATCCGAGTGCCGTCCCGCATCCCGATCAGACGGGTCTGCCGCCAGGCAGCCTACGATTTGTGCTATCGTTGCGCGGCGTGGGGGAGGGGCATATTTCGTCCGTCACGTTCAGGACCGGCAGTTACAATATCAAAACCGGACTCACCATCGATGCGCCAAGCCGCCAGGTCGTCGCGCACCGGCTCGAGCGGGATCCCAATCCATCCGCGAGCGATGGGAGCATCCGGATCGTCTGCAACGAAGGCGATGATCTTTCCGAACGTGTCCTCTTCCCGGTAACGGCGCAGCAACGCAACGGCATCGAAGATCTGCGCCTGGTTCGCTTTGTCGAGGATGATGGCTCATCGCGCTATCTGGGCAGCTATACTGCCTATGACGGCCGGGCCATCGCGCCGGAACTTCTCACAACCGACGATTTCAGAACCTTCGATCTCCACAGAATGGAAGGACCGGGGGCTATCAACAAGGGCCTCGCCTTTTTCCCGAGACGGATAGACGGGAAATACGCACTGCTGTGCCGCCACGACGACGAAAGCATCTGGCTCGCGCTCTCAGACAATCTTCACCATTGGGGCGAAAGCGTCACTGTCGTCTCGCCGCGCTATCCCTGGGAGTTCATCAAGATCGGCAATTGCGGCTCGCCTATCGAACTGGACGAGGGCTGGCTCGTGATCACTCATGGCGTCGGTGCAGTACGAAACTACGCAATTGGTGCGTGCCTGCTCGACAAGAAGGATCCCTCCAGACTTCTGGCGCGCACCCCCGAACCGCTGTTGCGTGCCCAAGCGGACGAACGTTCAGGTTATGTGCCCAATGTCGTTTATAGCTGCGGCAGCCTGGTGCATGACGGGGTGCTTCTTCTTCCCTACGCAATTGCGGATAGTTACACGACATTTGCCACCGTCTCCATCGACCGGCTACTCGCCACTATGGAGTGAAGGCAGGTTTTTCGGAATTGACTGGCGCTGAGCGCAGGACAAGCGGTGGATTCCAGACGATCGAATTTGGGCCGGCATCGTGCTACTGCACCGCGGATGCGGTTTGCGCGTACCCAAAGAGGACCCCGAATGTGGCGGTAGCTCTATATCCTGTGCGGCGATGCAATGCCCTGAACACCGTGCGGTCGATGACGCTTTGATTCCGCCGAGGCTGTCTGCCATTCTCGTGATGGTCCTTTGGACCTCATGCTACCCGCTGATCACGATCGGGCTCGCTTTCGCCCCGCATCTGACCTTCGCAAGTCTTCGCGCCGTTACGGCAGGGTCGGCGCTGCTTCTGGTCGCGCTTTGCCTGCGCAAACCCTTCCCGAAAGACAGGGCGGAGTGGGGGTGGATCGCTCTTGCAGGACTTGGCATGACCGGATTCGGTTACTTCGGGATGTTCCATGCAGCCGAATTTGTCGCTCCCGGCCTGGCAACCGTCGTGGCCAATACCCAACCCATCTTCGCAGCGGTACTCGCCTACGGCCTGATCGGGGAACGCCTTGCGTTGCGCGGATGGACCGGCCTGCTGATCGGCTTTCTAGGCGTCGTTTTCGTCGCCGCCCCCCAGGTCTTTGCCGGCAACGAGCGCTCAACCGGACTTGGCGTGCTGTACGTGCTTCTGGCCGCGCTCGGTGTTGCCGCTGGCAATGTCGCAATCAAGAAACTTGCCAACCGGGTCGACGCGGCGATGGCGATGGGCCTTCAATTGCTTATCGGCGCCATTCCGCTGATGATAATCGCCCTGCTGACCGAACATCCACGTGCTGTCGTCTGGTCGCCGGGCTTCATAGTTTCCCTCGTAAGCCTTGCACTTCCAGGGACAGCACTCGCCTTCTGGCTGTGGCAAACGACTCTGCGCTCGATGCCTCTTTCAAAAGCGAACGTGTTCAGTTTTCTCGTGCCGTTTCTGGGCATTACGATCGGAGCCCTTTTCTTCGCCGAGCCGCTCACTCTCATGGTGATGATCGGCGTGGTCCTCGCCGGCATAGGCGTCTATCTCGGAACGAAAGCCGAGCCCGATAGAGACCCGGTTCGTGATCAGGGTTCCGCATGCCGATCCAAGTGAAGTGGCTGGCAAGATCGGTAATAGGGCTCTGCGCTGCTCAATTCGGCTTATTCAACGTGACGACACCCAGAGGCCCTCAGTCACCTTGCTGCCCGGATAGGCAACGAGCAGTTCGCCATTGTAGTCGAGGGAATGCTGCTCATCGGCCAGCCATGTCTGGCCCGGCTCCACAGGGGCATCACCTATACGTCCGTGTCCTGAAAGCGGTACAATCCATGCCGCTGTGCCGGGCGCGAGTGTACCGGCGCGAGCTCCGCTCCATTGCTCGACCACGAATTTATGCCCGTCGGCGACTATCCGGCGAGCATCGGCAAGAACGTACGGTTGTGTGGGAGCCTGCCAGGGTTCGGGGCGTGCCACGCGCAGCGCTGCTTCCAAATGGAGGGCGCGCGGACGGCCATAATCGTACATCCTGTAGGTGAGATCGACATTTTGCTGGATCTCGATGAGGGTAATTCCCGCACCGATCGCGTGGATGGTTCCTGCGGGCAGATAGTAGACCCCGCCCGGGCTTACCTCGCGCCAATCAAGCATCGTCTCTATGGTTCCATCGAGCGCTGCAAGGCGCAGGGTATCGATGGCGACAGCTGCTTTCAGCCCCAGGCCGATCTGGGCACCCGGCTCAGCCTTCAGGATCACCCAGCACTCGTCTTTGCCTCTCGGATGTCCGAGCGCTCGCGCTACGGCATCGTCTGGATGGACCTGGACAGAGAGCCGCTCGCTCGTGAACAGGTATTTGACAAGAAGGACGCCTGGCCGGTGGTCGGGTTCTTCGAACCAGATTTCACCGATCGGATCGTCGCCCCTTGCTGCCTGCGCAAATCCAAAGCCAGGCTGACGGCGACCCCAGACTTTGGTCACCGCGCGGGGAACGAGCTGGACAAGGGTCATTGCCGACGCCTCCTTTGATTATCCCTTGCTTGAGGGGCTGGTAAGGAGAAACCATGTGCATACCGCGGGGCCCGTACGCCGATCATATCAGTGCGCGAGAATCAGCGGAACGGGGCTCGTCGTGATAAGATCCTGGGTGACGCCGCCCAGAACAGTTTCGCGGAGTCGTGAATGGCCATAGGCACCGAGCACGATATATTCTGCTTCGAGGCTTGCTGCGGCCGCGATGAGCGCATTGGCCACGGTGTCTCCGTCGAGCAGCCAATCATGACTTTCGGCGGTGACTCCATATCGCGTCAGATAATTGCTGACGGCGTCCAAAGAAGGTTTCTTGCCCTTCTCGCTGACACTTACGATATGCAATTTGGGAGCGGCGCGCAGAAGCGAACGGCTCTGCCGGATGGCGTTGGCGGCTTCTGGGGAGCCATTCCAGGCGATCATGGCAGCATTGCTGTTGGTAAAGCGCTGCCCGGCAGTCGGCACGAGTAGTACGGGCGATTGAACATGGAGCGCCACGTCGGCGGCGAGTGGCGCCCTGCGCGGGAGAATCGTTTCCTTCTCTTCGGGTTGGCTTAGAACGATAAGGTCGGCAAACTTCGCGTGTTCGATGATGGTCTGAGCCGCTGATCCCTCGGCGTGAAGCCATTGCCAATCGATTCCCTCCCGTTTGAGCGTATCTTCGATCCGCACCTGTTCAAGTTTCTCGTTTTGGCGAAAAGTCTCGAAGATGCCGGAAGGAACGTATGACCCTCCAAACGGATCGCCGACAAAGAAATACGCATCGAGAGGGCTTGCCTGCAAACAGATCAGCTGCCCGTTGTGGGCGCGAACGACTTCCATGGCAGCAGCTAACCGTGCGGCCTGGCCAGGATCCTGGTTTATGTGGAGCAAAACCGACTTCAACTGATCATCCTGGTCCGGTTGCAATCGAGCGCTTGCGCTGGATCAAAAAGCACTCATTGTTGTCTTTGACGTTTCACTCGATCCGATCTTACACACCGTCCGTGTCGAGCGCTGTGGACCTTCGAGACGCCGCTTTTGACAAGGGCACAGGATCCCTTACCGAGGGCCGAACTCCCACTCATCGCTCGCTGTCGAAATGCCGCTGCCGGGGCCAACACGCGTAGCGAGAGGGCGGGTATGGCCGCTCTACCCATCCGAACAGCCGGAAGCCTTCCCGAGGGAACATCACAACTTGCGAGCACGAAGAGGATTCAGTGAAAATTCAGACTTCCAGGACTGGCGCAAAACCGCCACCCGGTGTGCGCATGTTGGTCGTCTGCCCCCTGTATAGCCGCGCCGCCTTCAACAATACGGAACCAGCGTAGGTATAGAGCCTCACATCGACCTTGAGGTCCACAGCCTCTCCATCATACTTGACCTTGCGAAGACTCGGCGGCGCGTATTGCTGGGCGATATAGTCACCGTCCCGGATCTGTGACCAGACGCTGCGGGTAAGCTTGGCACCGCGATAGGCGGCTTTGCTGCCATATCCCTGCGCCGGCTTGAAGAAGAGATGCCGACGTTCCGCCCAAAGCGACGCGGCGTTATCAGGTGTTACCAGAGTGGTAGCGGGAATAGTCGTCGCAAGAACCTCAGCTTGCTCCCTTGGCAGGCCCCAGTGGGTCAGGAGAGCGCTGTCGCTCAAAAGCGAGAGATTTCGCTTATCGGCCAGCATGGCGTGGACGTATGGGTTGGGCGTGACCACTGCCAGATTATTCAGATAAGCGTCCTTGAGGACGGAATGATTCGGCTCTTCCAAGGTAAAGTCGACGAGACGATTGTACACCAGGTCGATCTTGCAGCCATCCGCAAAAAGTTCACCGCCGGAAGGCTCCAACGCCGTTGGATCAGCGATGACCGCCGAAATTCCCTGACGCTCGAGCGCTGCCTTGGCGAGCAGAAACTCCGGATAGAGATGCTGATCAAGGGGCGCGTCATCGACGATCGCAATGGTCTCGGGTGTCCCAGTGCGGCCCTGGCGTAACCACTCGCTGCGAAACATTCTCGCAATCGCCGGTCCAAAATCCTCCACTGATCCATTCGAGCCATCGGAGCCGAAGCAGCAGGCACGCTGCGCCCTGGCGAGGGCTGCGTTGAGGAACGCGCCCCCGGCATTGGTATTGATCTCGATCAGAACCGGTCCGGATTCGGAAAGATGAAAATCATACCCCATCAGTGCACCGGCAGGTCCCAGATCGGGAGCGGAGCCGGACGGTGCCCACTTCCGCACCGCCTCACCATATTGCGCGAGGGCTGCGGCGGTCTCCACCGCCGTGACGACGCGCGTCATCACCGTCATTGTCTCCGGCGCGATAAACACCGGCGAGTTCGCGAACAGGTGCGGGTGCGAGGTCGCCAACTGCTCCCCGAAACCTTCACGTCCGGTCTGGCTGTTCAATGTGGCCTGAAGCATGTCCCGGTCGAGCGTAATGCAGGAACAGACGGAATTGGCACGTAGTGCCGCCTGGAGCGCTTTGGACTTGTCTTGCATCGGGTCTCCTGGCGGCATCTTGAGGATTATACCCAAGGACGCTGCGGCTACTGGAATATTTCAACAACATTGGGGCGGCTAGGGTCAGGATCTGTAATTTGCGGTAGCTTGGCGGCGTGTCCCTTGAGGGTTTCAAGGATCTGTCCGCACTCGCCGACCGGGCAATTCAGGATGGTGTCGCCGGTTCCGGAGCGGGGCACTGGGACCGTCTGAGTGCCTTCGGCGAACTGGTGGGTCAGGCCGAACCGTTGAGCTTGGTAGGCTTGCCAATGCGAACCCGCCAACACCCTTAGGTTTCGACCGCTTCGGTGAGGCCCGGATGAAGTTGAGTTCCACCCCGCCTCTCACGCTCTGATGCAGATGGGGGTCGAAGAGGGGAGTTTCCGCGGCGGCGTGGACCAGCGTAAAGGCGGGCCAGACCTGCGTGCAGCGCTGCTCTACCTTATGACGCAGGCCGATGCCGGTATTATGCGGCGGTCACCGCCCTTTGCGCGGAGCCGGAAGTGGCTGCGGAATGGGAACCGCGTGTCTCCGCCTCGAAATACGATCAGCGTTTCATTCGTAAGCGTGGTCAGGAAACCGCCATCGATTAGCTGTCGCGGGATTTAGCGTCGGCGTAGGCGGCTTTTCCCTGCGCCCTTCGCTTGGCGAGCTTTGCCATGCGTGCGCTGATCTCGTCGGGGCT